>NZ_JBHUVA010000005.1:0-13402 GCF_042670805.1 Micromonospora sp. NPDC057141
GCGGGTGGACCACCCCTCGCCCCGGCCCAGCCGGTGCTGCCGGGCGCGGTCGGCCGCCGTCAGCCGGGCCGGCGGGCGGTCACGCCGGTCAGCTCGACGTGAGAGGGGAACCCTTCTCTACCGTATGCGTTAACAGGGGGCCCTTCCTAAGGCAGCGGTGACGTCGGCGACCAGGTCGGCGGTGTCCTCCACGCCGCAGGAGAGCCGCACGAACCCGGGCGACGTGTCGTCGCCCCACTGCGCCCGCCGGTCGGCGGTGGTGTGCAGCCCGCCGAAGGAGGTCGCGGCGGCCACCAGCCGGGACGCGGTGAGGAACCGGGCCACCCGGTCGGCGTCGCCGAGGTCGAACGAGAGCACCCCGGGCATCCGGCGCAGCTGGGCCGAGGCCAGCGCGTACGCCGGGTCGCCCGGCAGCCCCGGCCAGCGCACGCCGGTGACGTCGGCCCGGCCGGCGAGCAGCCGGGCGAGCGCCTCCGCGTTGGCGCTCTGCCGGGCCAGCCGCAGGTCCAGGGTCGCCAGCGAGCGGTGCGCCAGCCACGCGTCGAACGCCCCCGGCACCGCCCCGGTCATGGTGCGCCAGGCGGTGACCGGGTCGAGCAGCCCGGCGGAGCGGGTCGCCACGTAGCCGAGCAGCAGGTCGGAGTGGCCGGTCAGGGCCTTCGTGCCGGAGGCGACGACCACGTCGGCGCCCAGGTCGAGCGGTCGCTGGCCGAGCGGGGTGGCCGTGGTGTTGTCGACCGCCACCAGGGCCCCGGCGGCGTGCGCGGCGGCGGCCAGGGCGGGCACGTCGGCGACGTCCAGGCCGGGATTCGCCGGCGACTCCAGCAGCACCAGCCGCACCCCCTGCAACGACGGGTACGGCCCGGCGGTCGGCGCGAACAGCACCCGCACGCCGAGCCCGGCGAGGGTGCCGGTGGCGAACGCCCGCACCGGGAAGTAGCCGTCGGCGGGGAGCACCACCGTGTCACCGGGGCGCAGCACGGCCAGCAGCAGGCCGGTGATCGCCGCCTGCCCGCTGGCGAAGACGCGCACGTCGCCGCCCTCCAGCTCGCCGATGGCCGCCTCCAGCAGCCGCCGGGTCGGGTTGTCCGGCCGGCCGTACCCGTTCGGGGTCGCCGCCGGGCCCTGCCGTGGGTCGAGGTGGTAGGGCGCGGCGAAGACCGGGCCGGGCAGGAACGGCTGCCCCGGGGCGGGCTCGGGCAGCCCGGCGCGCACGCACCGGGTGCCGTCGCCGTCGATGCTCCCGCCGTCGGTGCCGAAGGTCGTCACGCGGGCCGCCTCACTCGTACGACTCGGGCTTGGCGGTGCGGCTCATCAGCGCGTCGACGGCGAGCCGGGGGTCCGTCCCCTCGTGGCAGATCCGCTCGATCTGCTCGGTGATCGGCATCTCCACCCCGTGCGCGCGGGCCAGGTCCCGGATCGCCAGGCAGCTCTTCACACCCTCGGCGGTCTGCCGGGTGGCCGCCTGGGCCTGCTCCAGGTTCCCGCCCCGGCCCAGGTGCTCGCCGAAGGTGCGGTTGCGGGCCAGCGGCGACGAGCAGGACGCCACGAGGTCACCCATCCCGGCCAGGCCGGCGAAGGTGATCGGGTCCGCGCCGAGCGCCACCCCGAGGCGGGCGGTCTCGGCGAGCCCCCGGGTCATCAGCATCGCCCGGGTGTTGTCGCCGAAGCCCATCGCGGTGGCGATCCCGTACGCGAGGGCGATGACGTTCTTCACCGCCCCGCCCAGTTCGCAGCCGATCACGTCGTCGTTGGTGTACGGCCGGAAGTACGGCGTGCGGATCGACGACTGGACGAGTTGGGCGCGGCGGTCGTCGGTGCCGGCGACCACGGTGGCGGCGGGCTGCTCGGCGGCGATCTCGGGGGCCAGGTTGGGGCCGGAGACGACGACCACCCGGTCCGGGGTGACCCGGGCGGTCTCCACGATCACCTCGCTCATCCGCTTGGTGGTGCCCAGCTCGATGCCCTTCATCAGGGACACCAGGGTCGCGTCCGGGTGCAGGTCGCCGACCCACTCGGCGAGGTTGCCGCGCAGCGTCTGCGACGGCACCGCGAGCACCACGATCTCCGCGCCCCGGATGGCCTCGACGGCGCTGCCGGTGCCGGTGACCCGGTCGGGCAGCCGCAGGTCCGGCAGGTACTCCGGGTTGTGCCGGCGCAGCCGGATCGCCTCGGCCACCGGCTGCCGCCGGGCCCAGATCGTCACGTCCCGGCCGGCGTCGGCGAGGATCTTGGCGAAGGCGGTCCCCCACGACCCGGCCCCCAGCACCGCCACGTGGCCGGTCATGCCGCCTCCTCCCGGCCCCGCGTCGGGCGGGCGGCCCCGGCGGCCCGCGCCGGTCGTTCCCACAGTGGTGGCGGCGTCCCGCCCCGGATCTCGGCGAGCTGGTCGCGCAGGCGCAGCATGATGGTGTCCGTCATCTCTTCCAGGGTGGCCTTGGTGGGCGTGGAGCCGGCCCACCGGGTCAGGTCGACCGGCGGCCCGGCGACGACGGTCACCGGGATGCGGGGCCGCAGGCCCAACCGGTTGTTCCGGGGGTCGAAGAGCCGCTCCGGCCCCCACATGGTGACCGGGACCACCGGCGCGCCGGTGGCCAGCGCCAGCCGGGCGGCCCCGGTCTTGCCCTTCATCGGCCACAGGTCGGGCTCCCGGGTGGTGGTGCCCTCCGGGTAGATCACCACCGCGCCGCCGTCGCGCAGGGCGGCGACGAGGGCGTCCAGGGACTTGACGGCGTCGGCGGTGCCGCGCTCCACCGGGATCTGGAGGCAGCGGCGCAGGATCCAGCCCACCACGGGCACCCGGAAGACGCTGGCCTTGCCGAGGAACCGCGGCCAGCGCCCGGCGTCGTAGACGAAGTGCGCGGAGACCAGCGGGTCGGCGTGCGAGAGGTGGTTCGGGACGATGATGATCCCGCCGTCGTGGCGCAGGTGCTCCATGCCCCGCCAGGTGCGCCGGGTCCAGACCGTCAGCACGGGCTTGACCAACACCACGGCGAACCGTTGCCAGAAACCCAGCCTGCGCCGCGTCACCCTGCCTCCTCGTAGCCCCGGCCCCACGCCGCACCCGCCCATGCCGCCCGCAGCGAAATCATGCCTGCTCGCCCCCGGTACGGCCAGTGAGGGTACCGCCGGGCTGACTGGCAGGATTGTGCCGTGCGGCAGCGGACCTGGACTGTGGTGGTGCCGGTGAAGCGCCTCGGCGTGGCGAAGAGCCGGCTGCGGGGGGCGCTGCCGGCCGTACCCCACGAGGAGCTGGCGCTGGCCCTGGCGGCCGACACGGTCGCCGCGGTGCGGGCGTGCCCGGCGGTCGCCGGGGTGGTCGTGGTCACCCACGACGCCCGCGTGGCGGCGGCGGTCCGCGCGGCGGACGTGCGGGTCGTGCCGGACGCGCCGGACGCCGGCCTGAACGCGGCGTTCCGGCTCGGGGCGGCGGTCGCGGCCGACGGCGGGGGGTGGGTGGCCGGGCTCACAGCGGACCTGCCGGCGCTGCGCCCGGCCGAGCTGACCGCCGCGCTGCGCACGATCGCCGCCGGCCCACCGGGGGTACGCCGGTTCGTCGCCGACGCCCCGGGGACCGGCACGGTGCTGCTCGCCGCGCCGCCCGGCGTGCCGCTGGACCCCCGGTTCGGGGTCGGCTCGGCCGGGGCGCACGAGGCGGGCGGGGCGCTGCCGCTGGCCGGCGACTGGCCCACCCTGCGCCGGGACGTCGACACCGCGGCCGACCTGGCCGCCGCCGCCCGGCTCGGGCTCGGGCCGCGCACCGCCGCCCTCACCGGCGTGACCGACCCGGTCGCTGGGGCAGGCGTGATCCGCCCGGTCGGCGGGGACGGCGGGACCGGGCCGGCCGGCGTGGGCGAGCCGGCGGGCCGCGCCGGCTGAGCCGCCACCGGCGCCGGTGTACGGTGCTGGCATGCAGGGCACCGTGGCCACCTACGACGCGGCGACGCGCAGCGGCGTGCTGCTGCTCGACGACGGCACCGAGCTGGTGTTCCCGGCGCGGGCCTTCGACGCCTCCGGCCTGCGGCTGCTCCGGCTGGGCCAGCGGGTCCGGGTCGAGACCGACGCCGCCGGGGAGATCGTCCGGGTGACGTTGCCGACGATGCCGTGAGCTCCCCGCCCAAGTTCATTTTGCGTTAACCCGTTCCGGGACATTATGAGCAGGTGAGCACCCCTCGCGAGCACCCCAGCGGCCCGGCCATCGATCACCAGTCCGCCGACGAGCACCCCGCACCCGCCGGCGACCGGCAGGTACCCGGCGGCGACCGTTCCGCGCCTGTCGCGCCGGCGCGCCGGCGCGACAGGCCCCGCCGGCGCGGCACCGACGGCCGGTTCCGCCCGCGCGACACGCCCGAAGCTGCCGGGCCGACCGGGACGGCCGGAGGCGAATCGGCGGCGGCCGGTCCCGCCCCGGAAGCTGGCGACCCGCCGACGGCCCCGCTGGGCCGGGCGGCGGCGTCCGCCGGCCTGGAGGAGGTGCTCGACGCCGAGCCCTTCCCGGACGACGAGCCCACGCCACCGAAGCCGCTGCCCGAGGACCGGTTCCTCAACCGGGAGCTGTCCTGGCTCGACTTCAACGCCCGGGTGCTGGCCCTGGCCGAGGACCCGCGCACGCCGCTGCTGGAGCGGGCCAAGTTCCTGGCGATCTTCGCCAGCAACCTCGACGAGTTCTACATGGTCCGGGTGGCCGGCCTGAAGCGCCGCCAGTCCGCCGGGCTGCCGGTGCGCGGCGGGGACCGGCTGCCGCTGCGTACCCAGCTGGAGCGGATCGGCGAGCGGACCGCCGAGCTGGTCGGCCGGCACGCCTCCTGCTTCGTCGACGACGTGCTGCCGAAGCTCGCCGCCGAGGACATCCGCATCCTGCGCTGGACCGACCTGGACGCGCCCGAGCGGGAACGGCTGCGCACCTACTTCCGGGAACACATCTTCCCGGTGCTGACCCCGCTCGCGGTCGACCCGGCGCACCCGTTCCCGTACATCTCGGGGCGGTCGCTGAACCTGGCCGTGGCGGTCCGCGACCCCGACGGCGGCTCGGAGCTGTTCGCCCGGGTCAAGGTGCCCAACAACGTGCCCCGCTTCGTCCGGGTCGACCGGGAGTCCCCCGGGGTGCGGGTGCTCCCGGTCGAGGAGCTGATCTCGGTGCACCTGGGGCAGCTCTTCTCCGGGATGCAGGTCGTCGAGTGCCACCTGTTCCGGGTCACCCGCAACGCCGAGGTGGAGGTCGACGAGGACCGCGACGAGGACCTCCTCCAGGCCCTGGAGCGGGAACTGGCCCGCCGCCGGTTCGGCCCGCCGGTGCGGCTGGAGGTCGCCGCCTCCATCTCCGACCACATGCTGGAGCTGCTCGTCCGCGAGCTGGACATGGACAGCCACGACGTGCTGCGGGTACGTGGGCTGCTCGATCTGTCGGCGCTGTGGCAGCTCTACGGCGACGCCGACCGGCCCGACCTGAAGGACCCGCCGTTCGTGCCGGCCACCCATCCCCGGCTCACCGAGGGTGAGGTGCCGCGCAGCGTCTTCGCGACCCTGCGCGACGGCGACGTGCTGGTGCACCACCCGTACCACTCGTTCGCGACCAGCGTGCAGCGCTTCGTCGAACAGGCCGCCGCCGACCCGGACGTGCTGGCCATCAAGCAGACCCTCTACCGCACCAGCGGGGACTCCCCCATCGTCGACGCGCTGGTCGACGCCGCCGCCGCCGGCAAGCAGGTGGTGGTGCTGGTGGAGCTGAAGGCCCGCTTCGACGAGGTGGCCAACATCGGCTGGGCGCGCACCCTGGAGCGCGCGGGCTGCCACGTCGTGTACGGCCTGGTGGGCCTCAAGACGCACTGCAAGACCGCCCTGGTGGTACGCCAGGAGGGCAACCAGATCCGCCGCTACTGCCACATCGGCACCGGCAACTACCACCCGAAGACCGCCCGGCTCTACGAGGACTTCGGCATGCTCACCGCCGACCCGGAGATCGGCGCGGACCTGACGGACCTGTTCAACGTGCTGACCGGCTACAGCCGGCAGACCGCGTACCGGCGGCTGCTGGTGGCGCCGCAGGGCATCCGGCGGGGTCTGATCGAGCGGATCGAGCGGGAGATCAGCCACGTCCGGCTCGGCATGCCCGGGCTGGTCCAGTTCAAGGTCAACTCGCTGGTCGACGAGGAGGTCACCGACGCGCTCTACCGGGCGTCCCGGGCCGGGGTGCACGTGGACCTGATGATCCGGGGCATGTGCACGCTGCGCCCGGGAGTGCCGGGGCTGTCGGAGAACATCCGGGTCCGCTCGATCCTCGGCCGGTTCCTGGAGCACTCCCGGATCTTCCGGTTCGGCAACAACGGCTCCGCCGAGTTCTGGATGGGCTCGGCCGACCTGATGCACCGCAACCTCGACCGCCGGGTGGAGGCGCTGGTGCAGGTGAGCGACCCGATCGCCCGCGCCGAGCTGGACCACGTGCTCACCGCCGCGTTCAGCCCCGACGTGGAGGCGTTCGAGCTGCACGGCGACGGCTCCTGGACCCGGCGTACCGGCACGGAGCAGGCCCCGCCGACCCATCTGCAGGACCTGCTGCTGCGCCGGGTCGGCGGCACGGCCGGATGAGCCTAGGCTGAGCGGATGCCGGAGCGGGAACGCGTGATCCGGGCGGCGGGCGGGGTGGCCTGGCGTCCGGCCGACGGCGGCGTGCTGGTCTGCCTCGTGCACCGCCCCCGCTACGGGGACTGGTCGCTGCCGAAGGGCAAGCTGGAGCCGGGCGAGCACCCGCTGCTGGCCGCCGTGCGGGAGGTCGCCGAGGAGGCCGACGTACGGGCGGTGCCGCAGGTGCGGCTGCCCACCGTGCGGTACCGCAGCGAGGGCCGGCCGAAGGTCGTCGACTACTGGTCGATGCAGGCCGTCGGCGCGGGTGGCTTCCAGCCCGACACCGAGGTCGACGACATCCGCTGGCTGCCCGTCGGGGAGGCCGCCCGCCTGGTCAGCTACCCGCACGACGCCGAGGTGCTGACCGCGTTCGCC
Organism: Micromonospora sp. NPDC057141; assembly: GCF_042670805.1. Lineage (NCBI taxonomy): Bacteria > Bacillati > Actinomycetota > Actinomycetes > Micromonosporales > Micromonosporaceae > Micromonospora > Micromonospora sp. NPDC057141. The sequence continues at coordinate 6,997 of NZ_JBHUVA010000005.1, forward strand.
ACCCTCCCGCCGGTCACCGCGACGGTGGCCCTGGTCCGGCACGCGCAGGCGGGCCAGCGCGGCACCTGGTCCGGCCCGGACGCCGCCCGGACGCTCGACGCCACCGGTTGGGCCCAGGCGCACGCCCTCGCGCCCCTGGTGGCCCTGGTCCGCCCGGCCCGGCTGCTGTCGGCCGCCGCCCGCCGCTGCGTGCAGACCCTCGACCCGGCCGCCGCCCTGCTCGACCTGCCGATCGAGGTGACCGGCGACCTGGACGAGCCGCTGCCCGGCCAGGACCCGCACGAACGGGCGCTGGCCGCCGCCGCCTGCCTGGCCGGGCTGGCCGCCGCCGGGGGCACGGCCGGGGTGTGCAGCCAGGGCAAGGTGATCCCCGGCGCGTTGGAGCGCCTCACCGGCCGCGCCGACGACTTCACCACCCCGAAGGGCGGCGGCTGGCTGCTCGCCTTCGCGGCCGACCGCCTCCTCGCCGCCGACCGCTTGCAAGGAAGGGCCCCTTCTTAACGCCTACGGTAGAGAAGGGTTCCCCTCTCACCACCGCACCCGCAGGGCCAGGGCGCGTCACGGCAGGGCGAGGGTCACCGCGACCGGCAGGTGGTCGCTGGCGGTGCTGCGGGGCGCCACCGGGTCGGCGGCCCGCACGCCCGCCGAGACCAGCACGTGGTCGATCTGCTCGCGCGGGTCGTCGGCCGGGCTCGTCGGCAGGGGCCGGGCCGAGGCCAGCGCGTCCACCAGCCCGGCGCGGGTGAACTCCGCATACCCCGGGGAGCCCGGCTCGGTGTTCAGGTCGCCGGCGACCACGAGGGGCAGTCCGGCGGCGTACCGAAAGGCGAAGCCCGCCACCGCGCGGGCCTGCGCCACCGGCTCCCGTCCCGGCGGCGGTTGCAGATGGGTGGCGACCACCGCGAGGCGTACGTCGCCGCCGAGGTCCACGGTGACGCCGAGCGCCTGGGCGCCGGTCGGCGCGCCCACCGAGGCCAGCCGCTCGCTGCGGGCCGCCGCCATGGGGAACCGGCTGAGCACCGCGTCGCCCCAGAGCGGATCGGCGGCGGGCGCGAAGACGTACGGCATGCGCAACCGCGCCGCGAGCAGGGCCAGGGTGTCGTGGCCTCCGTTGAGCAGCCAGCCCCGGTCCACCTCGCCGAGCACCACCACGTCGGGGCGCTCGCGGGCGACCACCCGGGCCAGCCCGCCGGGGTCGAACCGCCCGTCCAGTCCGTACCCCATCCGGATGTTGTACGCGACCACCCGGACACCCGCCGGGGGCGTGCCAGGCCGCAGCGGGGTGGGAACGCCGAACGGCAGCCCCGTCGCGACGAGCACGACGAGAGTGGTCGCCGCGGTGATTCCCGGTACCCACCGCCGGGGCGGCGTGGACGTCGCCCTCCGGGGCCCGCCGCCGAGGGCCACGGCGGCGACGAGGCCGGCCACCCCGACCGGTACGGCGGCGTTGGGGTAACCGAGGTCGTAGGCGGCGTAGTAGCCGACGGCAGCGACGGCGAAGAGCAGCATGCCCAGCACCGCCGCGAGACCGGGCCGGCTGCTCCGCCACGGCGTGGCCCCGCCGGTGGGCGGCGCGGCAGCAGGCGGCGCGGCCCCGGCGAGGGCGAGGCAGGCCCCCGTACCGGCGGCGGCCAGCACCACCGCCGGCCCCAGCAGCTGCGGCTCGCCGGTGGCGAACAGCACCGCGCCGGCCACCAGCGCCAGCGGGCCGGCCCCCCGCCAGGGTCCCCGGGGCGGCCGGTTCAGCGCGCCGAACAGGAAGAGGCCGACGGCCCAGGCCACCAGGGTGGAGAGGTCGCCGGGCTCCGGTGACCGGGCGAGTCCGCTTTCGGACCCACCCCGATAGGAGGAAGCTGTCGCGGCCACCGCCGGGGAGAGGGCCACGAGGCCGGTCAGCAGCAGCGCCGGGCCGGCGAGCAGCCACGCGCGGGCACCACCCGGTTCCGCCGGCCGCGCGGGGCGGGCCGTGGCGACCAGGAACAGCGCCACGAGGGCCACGCTGCCGGACCACCCGGCCGGACCACCCCGCCAGACCAGGTCGTACGTGCCGAGCGAGGCGTGCACGATCGCGCCGAGGGCGATGCCCAGCGCCAGCCCGGGCACCGGCCGGCCGGTGGTGGTGGCGGTGCCGGCCAGCCAGAGCAGCCCGGCGAGGAGGCCGGCGGTGGCCAGCCAGAGCTGCATACGCCCGCCCGGTGCGGCGGTGAGGGCGAGCCGTGCGCCGCCCAGCGCCACGGCGGCGGCGAGCGTGGCGGGTCGCGCCCCGAGCCGGCGGACCAGCAGCGGGAACGCCAGCGCGAGCACGAACCAGCCCAGCGCGAACGCGCCCAGCAGTTCGGCGGGGGTAGCGGCGGCCTGCCCGAAGATGGTGATTACCGACGGAAGGAAGACCCGCAGCACGTCCGTGAGCACGACGATGCCGAGGGCGAGCGCGGCGGTGCTGAGGTTCCGGTAGCGCACGGGCTGCCTTTCGCCGACCGGTGAGGGGTTCGGCGATTCTCCGCACGCCGCACGCCGCACGCCACAGGTCAATGGTCGGGACACCGGCCGCCAGAGACCACCCGGCCGTCGGGCCCACGCACGCCGCGGGGCGCCCACCGTTCGGGTGGGCGCCCCGCGGGACGGTGCCGGCCTTGTCAGCGCTTGGTGGCAGCCTTCTTGGCCGGGGACTTCTTCGCCGGCGCCTTCTTGGCCGCCGTGCTCTTGGCCGTGGTGCTCTTGGCCGCCGCCGTGGTGGTCTTCTTCGCCACGGTCGACCTGGTCGCCGCCGCCGACTTCTTCGCCGGAGCGGCCTTCTTGGTGGCGGTCTTGGCCGCCGTCGTCTTGGCCGCCTTCGCCGGGGCGGCCTTCTTCGTCGCGACGGCCGCCTTCGTGCCGGCGGCCTTCGCCCCGGTCGCCTTGGCCGTGGTGGCCTTCGTACCGGCGGCCTTCGTGCCGGTCGCCTTGGCCCCGGCCGCCTTCGCGGTGGTGGCCTTCGCTCCGGCCGCCCTGACGGTGGTGGCCTTGGCCGTGGTGGCCTTCGCGCCGACCGCCTTGGCCGTGGTGGCCTTGGCAGTCGTCGCCTTGGTGGCGGCCGTGGCGGTCTTCTTCGCCGCCACCGTGGCCTTCGGCACCTTCCCGCTGGCCACCATCTCCTTGAAGCCGGCGCCGGCCCGGAAGGTCGGAACGGATGTCTTCTTGACCTTCACCGCCTCGCCGGTCCGCGGGTTGCGCGCTGTTCGCGCCCCCCGGACGCGCTTCTCGAACGCTCCGAATCCGGTGATCGCCACCTTCTCGCCCTTGGTGACCGCCGCCTGGACCTCAGCGAGGACCGCGTCGAGCGCGGCCGTCGCCGTCTTCCGGTCCCCCAGGCGAACAGCGAGCGCCTCGATGAGCTCGGCCTTGTTCACGACTTCCTCCCGATTGTGCAACTGACTCGACGCGAGCCATTCTGCGCGCACGGTATGCCCTGTGCTGCCTGGACACAAACATTCGGTGGAAAAAAGCCCTTGTGTCGTAACGGATTCGCCCCCACCGGCTGGGCCGGTGGGGGCGGAAACCGATGCGGGATCGGGCGTACGGCTATGCCACGGAGGGCAGGAACGGCCTCCGGCCGCGCTCGTACGAGGTGATGGCGGCCTCGTGCCGAAGGGTGAGTCCAATGTCATCCAACCCCTCCATCAGCCGCCAGCGGCTGAAGTCGTCGAGGGGGAACGACCAGGCGGCGCCCCCGGCCCGGACCTCGCGGGTAGCCAGGTCGACGGTGACCGGGGTCGTCGGGTCGGACTCGACGAGGGCCCACAACTCCTCGACGGCCCGCAATTCCAACTCGACCGGCAGCAGACCCTCCTTGAGGGCATTGCCCCGGAAGATGTCACCGAACCGGGGCGACACCACCGCCTTGAACCCCCAGTCGCGCAGCGCCCACACGGCGTGCTCCCGGGACGACCCGGTGCCGAACTCCGGGCCGGCCACAAGAATGGACGCACCCGAATATGCCGAATCGTTCAACACGAATGAGGGGTCCTCCCGCCACGCGTTGAAGAGCCCGTCGGCGAATCCGGTCCGGGTCACCCGCTTGAGGTACACGGCGGGGATGATCTGATCGGTGTCCACATTGGAACGGCGTAGCGGCACGGCGGTGCCGGTGTGCACGGTGAACTTGTCCATCTGGCGCGGCTGCCCTTCTACAGGTCGGCGGGGGCGGCGAGCCGGCCGACCACGGCGGTGGCGGCGGCGACCGGCGGCGACACCAGGTGGGTGCGTCCGCCCCGGCCCTGGCGGCCCTCGAAGTTGCGGTTGGAGGTCGAGGCGGAACGCTCGCCCGGGGCAAGCGTGTCCGGGTTCATGCCCAGGCACATCGAGCAGCCGGCAAACCGCCACTCGGCCCCGGCGTCGGTGAAGACCTTGTCCAGCCCTTCGGCCTCGGCGGCCTCCCGGACGACGGCCGAGCCGGGCACCACGAGCATCCGTACGCCGTCGGCGACCCGGTGCCCGCGCAGCACGTCGGCGGCGGCCCGGAGGTCCTCCAGGCGGCCGTTGGTGCAGGAGCCGACGAAGACCACGTCGACGGAGAGGTCGCGCAGCGGGGTGCCGGGGGTGAGGGCCATGTATTCCAGGGCGCGGCGGGCGGCGGCCCGCTCGGACTCGCCGGCGAACTCCTCCGGGTCCGGCACGGCCGCGCCCAGCGGCGCGCCCTGGCCCGGGTTGGTGCCCCAGGTGACGAACGGCGTGAGCCGGCTCGCGTCGAGGGTCACCTCGGCGTCGAACGTCGCGCCCTCGTCGGTGGGCAGGCTCCGCCAGTGTTCCACCGCCGCGTCCCAGTCCGCGCCCGCGGGGGCGTTCGGCCGCCCCTTGAGGTACGCGAAGGTGGTCTCGTCCGGCGCGATCATGCCGGCCTTGGCGCCCCACTCGATGGACATGTTGGCGACGGTCATCCGCCCCTCCATGGAGAGCGCGCGGATCGCCTCGCCCCGGTACTCCACGATGTGGCCCCGGCCACCCCCGGTGCCGACCTGGGCGATGAGGGCGAGCACCAGGTCCTTGGCGGTGACGCCGGGGCCGAGCTGGCCGGTGACGTTCACGGCCATCGTCTTCGGGCGGCCCTGCGGCAGCGTCTGGGTGGCCAGCACGTGCTCGACCTCGCTGGTGCCGATGCCGAACGCGAGCGCGCCGAAGGCGCCGTGGGTGGCGGTGTGGGAATCGCCACAGACGATCGTCATGCCGGGCTGGGTGACGCCCAGCTGCGGGCCGATGACGTGCACGATGCCCTGGTTGGCGTCGCCGAGCGGGTGCAGCCGTACGCCGAACTCGGCGCAGTTGCGGCGTAGCGTCTCGATCTGGGTGCGGGAGGTGGGGTCCGCGATCGTGAGCAGGTCGCCGCGCCGCAGCGAGAACGCCGGGTCCGCGTACCCCGTGGGGGTGTTGTGGTCCTCGGTCGCGAGCGTGAGGTCGGTGCGGCGCACGCGGCGGCCGGCGAGCCGCAGGCCGTCGAACGCCTGCGGGCTGGTGACCTCGTGCAGCAGGTGCAGGTCGATGTAGAGCAGGTCCGGTTCACCGTCGGCGGACCGGACGACGTGCGCGTCCCAGACCTTCTCGGCCAGGGTCCTCGGTCGAGTGTCTCCCACCATCTGGACATCCTAAATTCTGGGAGGTAAGTTTCGGCTTGTGGGACACAGTATGAGCGGTGTCGGCGTTCTCGACAAGGCGGTGGTCATCCTGGCCGCCTGCGTCGACGGCGCCAGCCTGGCCGAACTCGTTGAACGCACCAAGCTGCCCCGGGCCACCGCGCACCGGCTGGCACAGGCGCTGGAGATCCACCGGATGCTGGTCCGGGACACCCAGGGCCGTTGGCGCCCGGGCCCCCGACTCGGTGAGCTCGCCAACGCCGCGCCGGACGTGCTGCTGACAGCGGCGGAGCCGCTGTTGGCCGCGCTGCGCGACGCCACCGGGGAGAGCGCCCAGCTCTACCTGCGCCGCGCGGACGAGCGGATCTGCGTGGCCGCCGCCGAGCGGGCCAGCGGGCTGCGGGACACCGTCCCGGTGGGCTCGGTGCTGCCGATGACCGCCGGTTCGGCGGCGCAGATCCTGCTGGCCTGGGAGCCGCCGGAGGCGGTGATGCCGCTGCTGCCCCGGTCCAAGTTCACCGGGCGCACCCTCGCCGAGGTGCGCCGGCGCGGCTGGGCGCAGAGCGTCGCCGAGCGGGAGGCGGGTGTGGCGAGCGTCTCGGCACCGATCCGCGACCGCACGGGCCGGGTGATCGCCGCGATCAGCATCTCCGGCCCGATCGAGCGCCTCGGCCGCCGCCCCGGCGAACGTCACGCCATGGCCGTCGTCCGAGCCGGCCAACGCCTGAGCGGCCTCTGACCACGGCGGAGACGGAGGAAGGCCCGCCTCACCGGGTGAGACGGGCCTTCCGCGGTCGTAC
>NZ_JBHUVA010000005.1:13497-104537 GCF_042670805.1 Micromonospora sp. NPDC057141
CGTAGCCCCGACCGGATTCGAACCGGCGCTACCGCCTTGAGAGGGCGGCGTCCTGGGCCACTAGACGACGGGGCCAGAACTTTCCTGCTTCACCGCCCGACTGGACGATGCCGCTGTAGTCTAGCGACGGGCCCCGGGCCACCGCGCAGGGGGTGGACTCTCGCGTCACGGCACAACGGCACCGGCGGCGCAACGGCAACGGCCTCCCGGGAGAACCTGACCCGGACGCCAAACAGCCCGCCTCACCGCAGTGAGACGGGCTGGACGGAACTGTAGCCCCGACCGGATTCGAACCGGCGCTACCGCCTTGAGAGGGCGGCGTCCTGGGCCACTAGACGACGGGGCCAGAACTTTCCTGCTTCACCGCCCTACCGGGCGGCGCCGCTGAACTTTACCAGAGATCATTCTGGCCCGCTCGCGCGGGCCGGAGCGCCCTCCGACTTGATCCAGCGACCGACATTCTCGCGAACACCGGTTGCTGGGGTACCAGGACTCGAACCTAGACTAACTGAACCAGAATCAGTTGGGCTGCCAATTACCCCATACCCCATAGGCACCGCGCGGTGCCGTTCGGCACCTTGCGGCACCGGAGAGAAACTTTACCCTCCCGCCCCCCACAGGCCAAATCGGGGGCCCGAAACCGCATCTGGCCTGCGGCTTCGGGTTTCCCGACGACTCAGGTGACCGGGACGACCGGGTTGCTCAGCTCCCCGATCCCCTCGATACGCACAGTCACCGTATCCCCCTCCGTGAGCGGGCTAACCCCCGCCGGAGTGCCCGTGAGCACCACGTCCCCGGGGAGCAGCGTCATCACGTGCGAGACGTACGACACCAGGGCCGGCACGTCAAAGAGCATGTCCCGGGTACGGCCGAGCTGCCGTACCTCCATCTCCTCCGGATTGCGGCCGACCTCGCACCGGATCTCCAGGTCGGTCACGTCGAGCCCGGTGGTGATCCACGGTCCGATGGGACAGAACGAGTCGAAGCCCTTGGCCCGGGTCCACTGCCCGTCGGAACGCTGCAGGTCCCGCGCGGTGACGTCGTTTGCGCAGGTGTAGCCGAAGATGGCCCGCTCGGCGGCGGCCCGGTCGGCCCGGCGGGCCCCCGGCGCGCCGATCACCACGGCCAGCTCGGCCTCGTGCTCGACCTGCTTGGAGAAGATCGGCAGCCGGATGGCGTCCCGTGGCCCGATCACTGAGGTGGACGGCTTGAGGAACAGCAGCGGCTCCCTGGGCACCTCGCTGCCGTGCTCGGCGGCGTGCTCGGCGTAGTTGCGCCCGACGCAGACCACCTTGCTGGGCAGGATCGGGGAGAGCAGCCGGACGTCGGAGAGCGCCCATCGGGCACCGCTGAACTGGATCTGGCCGAACGGGTGGCCCTCGATCTCGGCGATGGTCAGGCCCTCCGGACCCGCCCCCGGTTCGCCCTCGACGACCCCGAACGACATTCCCTTGGCATGAGCGAAACGAGCGATACGCACCAGGCCAATCTAGCCCCGCCCGCGCGGGCCGACGCGGGCACCGGCCGACGACCCCGGTGCGCGGCGCGCCAGCGTACGCCGTGCGCCGCCGTCGGGGGCGGGGTTCGCCGCTTCGTACCCGCACGGCGGGTCGCCGCCCCTAGCGTCGGCTACCGGAGGTTCGTTCGCATGCCTGCATCGAGACGACACCACAGGGCCCTCGCAGTGTTCGTACACTGCCTCGGCATTCTCGCCGCCGTGCCGGCGCTGCCCACGGTCGCGCCGCAGCCGGCGGCTCCGGCGGCACCCCGGGAGGCGTTGCGCCCGGCGGCGGTCACCGTGCCGCCGACGCCGACCTCGACGCCGACGCCGACGGGCACCGCGGCGACGCCCGCGGCCCCCGCGCCGCCGCCGCTGGTCTCCCCGTCCGTGATCGTGCCGACGGGGGGCGGGCCGCGCCCGGTGACGGTGGAGGTCACGCCGGCCGGCACGCCGACCCCGGGCTACCAGGTCCAGGTGCGCAACGCCGGCAGCCTGCCCGTGGCCACCACCGTACGTCAGGAACTGCCGGCCGGGACGTCGGCGACCTGGGTCACGCCCGGTGGACGGACCACCCGCTCGGCCACCGCCACCGAGGTGACCTGGCAGCTGCGGCTCCCGGCGCGCAGCACCACGACCCTGCACACGGCGCTCACCACCGCCGCACCGGGCCGCGCCCTGTCCGCGCCGGCCTGTGCCTTCGCCGCCGGCGGCGACCGGCCGTACGACTGCGCGACCGCGACCTGGGATCACGCCACGGTCCCGGCGGCCCAGGCCACCGACGCGCCGCCCTGGCGACGGCCCGCGGCGCTGCTCGCCGCGCTGGCCGGGGTGCTCCTGCTCACGGTCGGCGGACTCTGGTGGTGGCAGCGGCACCGCCGCGCCCGGGCCACGGCCGGGTCCACCGGCGCGGGGACCGTCTTCGCCGGCACGGGCGCGGGATTCGCCGGGTCGGGCGGGCCGGCGGCACCCGGCCCGGCCGGCGGGCAGCCCCGGCCGGTCGCGCCCGTCGCCGTGGCCCGCCGCCGCGGGCCCCCGGCGTGGCTGGTGGTGGGGGCGGCCGTCGCGGTCCTGGCCGGCGTGGTCCTCGCCGCGACGGTGACGGCCACCCGGCGGGTCGCCGCGATCGACACGACCAAGCAGCCGAGCAACGGCGCCTGGGTGGGCACGAGCACCACGGGCGCGGTCGGCGTGCCGCTGCGGGAGCAGGCGCTGGAGTTCACCGTCTACCGGGTCGCCTGCCCGGCGACGCCATCCGCCGCCGGGCGGCAGTGCCAGGCCACGGTCGGGGTGCGCAACCTCACCCCGGAGCAGCAGACCTGGCACGGCCAGATGCAGCGGGCGTACCTGCCGGGCGGCACCTGGGTCAGCACCGACGAGGCCGCCACCCGGCTGGCCAACCAGGGGCGGGACGTCTTCGGTCAGCCCCTCGCCGCGGGCAGCCGGCTGGTGCTGCCGTTGGTGTTCACGGTCGACGGCGCGGACCGACCGAAGCAGCTGGAGCTGCGCAGCGGCGTGTTCTCCGCCGGGGTCCGGGTCGACGTGCCCTGACGCGGGGCCGCCGGGGGCAGCCGGGCGGCGGTCGTACGCTGGTCGGGTGACCGCCGCCCTCGCTCCCGCCGCGCCGCTCGACCTGGCCGACTGGCAGGCGCGGCGGCGGGCCCACGAGGAGCGGGTCGACGCGTGGCTGGCCCCGCACCTGGCCCGCCGCCGCGCCGGGCGCCGGCACCCCGTGGAGGACTTCCTCTTCACCTACTACTCGCACCGTCCCGCCCAGCTGCGCCGCTGGCACCCGGGCGCGGGGGTGGTGCTGCGCGGCGCGGACCCGGCCGAGTTCGGCCGGGACTACCGCGCCACCGCCGCCGGGCTCACCCTCGACACCGGTTCGGTACGCGCCCGGCGGGCCGAGTCGGTCGGCTGGATCCGTGCCCTGCTCGCGGCGACGGCGGGCCGGCCGGCGCACCTGGGCTGCTTCGGGATGCACGAGTGGGCGATGGTCTACCGGCAGACCCAGGAGGAGGTACGCCACAACGCCTGGCCGCTGCGGCTGAGCCCGGCGCGCACCGCCGAGGTCGTCGAGGAGCGGGGCGTGCGGTGCAGCCACTTCGACGCGTACCGCTTCTTCACCGCGCCGGCCCGGCCGCTGAACGTGCTCGCCCCGACCAGGGAGCGCCAGCACGAGCTGGAGCAGCCGGGCTGCCTGCACGCCAACATGGACCTGTACAAGTGGGCGTACAAGCTCTCCCCGCTGGTGCCGAGCGAGCTGGTGGCGGACGCGTTCGCGCTGGCCCGCGAGATCCGCGCGCTGGACATGCGGGCCAGCCCGTACGATCTCGCCGCGCTCGGGTACCCGCCGGTGCGGGTGGAGACGCCGGAGGGGCGGGCCGAGTACGCCGCCGCCCAGCGGGGCTTCGCCGAGCGGGCCGCCGGCCTGCGGGCCCGGCTGCTCGCGGCGCTGGGCACCGCCTGACCGTCCCCATTTCGCACCTTTCATCACCTTTCATGCTTGTCGTTCGTTGGCTCCCTGTACGCGCGAGACCGAGGAACGGGAGCACCATGACCAGACGATCACTCGCCGGACGGGCGCGGGGCCTGATCCGACGCGCCGCGCCCGGCATTCCGCGCTCCCGGCGGGAGGCACAGACGTCGCTGGAGGCCCTCGCCACCCTGCGCGGGCAGGGCTGGCACCGGTCGGTGGGCGCGGCCCCCGTCGACGGCCGAGGCGAGCCGCTGCCCTGGCTCAGCTACGCCGCCGTGCGGTGGCTGGACGAGGTGCTGCACCCCGGGGTGCGGGTGTTCGAGTACGGCTCGGGGTCCTCGACGTCCTGGTTCGCCCGGCCCGGCCGGGTCGGCGAGATCGTCTCCGTCGAGCACGACGCCGCCTGGTTCGCCCAGCTCCCCCAGCCGGCCAACGGGGAGATCCGGCACGTGCCCTGTGCCGACGGCTGGTGGGACGGCTCGGCCGACTCCCCGTACGTGGCGGCGATCGCCGACGGGGCCCCCTGGGACGTGGTGGTGATCGACGGCGCCTCCCGCACCGTCTGCGCCCGGGTGGCGCCGAAGCACCTCGCCCCGTCCGGCCTGGTGGTCCTCGACGACACGGACCTGCCGACGACCGACCCGGCGGCGGCGGAGCTGGCCGCCCACGGCCTCGGCCGGCTCGACCTGTGGGGCTTCAAGCCCGGTGTCCAGCGGATGACCTGCACCTCGGTCTTCAGCTGGGACTTCAACCACTGGCTGTTGCCGGGGCGGACCCACCTCACCCGGTGACGCCGGGCCGCTGACCGGGCGCCACCGGTCCACACGGCCCCCGCTGCCCGCCCCGCCCCATCCCCTCCTACCCCACCCCCTCCCACTCTTTCTCCGCCCTTTGCTCTGCACCCACAGACGCAGCGGTCACCAAGAGTGACTGTTGCGCATTGGGGTGCAGAGCAAAGAGGCGGAAACGAAGGGTGGGCAGCGGCACGCCGGTCACCGCGAGTGCGCGACCGACCCGCCTCAGGGAGTGACGCAGCTCGCCTGCGGCACCGGGTTGGTGGACCCTGAGCTGCCGAGGAACCCGAAGGTGGCCTCGGCACCGGGGGCGAGAGCGCCGTTCCAGCTCACGTTCCGCGCGCTGACCGTGGACTCACTCTGCGTGACCTCGGCGTTCCACGCCTGGGTGATCCGCTGGCCGGCGGCGTAGGTGAACCGGACGGTCCAGCCGCCCAGCGCGGCGGTGCCCGTGTTGCGGACGGTCACCTCGCCCTGGAAACCGCCCTGCCACTGCCCCACGATCCGGTAGGCGGCCGTGCAGCCGCCGCCGGGGGTCGAGGTCGGGGTGACCGGCGGCGACAGCGTAGGCGTCGGTGTGACGGGCGGGGTGGGCGTCGGCGTGGCCGTCGGGGTGGCGCCGGTCAGCGCGGCGACCACCGCCGGATACCAGCGGTCCGACATCTTCTGGTCACCCGCGGCGTTCGGGTGCACCCCGTCGTAGGTGTCGGCGGCAGTGCTGAAGCCCGTCCACTGGTCGACGACCACGATCGGGGACTGCGCCGTGGTCTTCCCCGCCGCCCAGCCGTCGATCGCGCTGTTGAGCGCCACCACCCGCTGCCCGCACTCGGCGCAGGTGGCGGGGGCCATCGGGATGATCTTCGCGACGATAACCCGCATCGCCGGGTTGCTGGCCCGCATCTGGTCGACCAGCTTGGAGTACGCGGCCAGGATGGTCGCCGGCGCGATGTTGCTCCACACGTCGTTGGTGCCGAAGTGCATGAGCACGACGTCCGGGTCGGTGGCGGAGAGCCAGCCCGGCAGCAGGTTCTGGTTGGCGACGTTCGTCACCAGGTACCCGCCGTGGCCCTCGTTGTCGCCGTCGTACGGCTGGCCGCAGCCCTGCGGGCCGAGGGTGCCGACGAAGTCGACGTTCGTGTGGCCGGTGGACTGGAGGCGGTTCCAGAGGATGGAGCGCCAGCAGCCGGGCGAGCCGGTGATCGAGTCGCCGAGCGGCATGATGCGCACCGGCTCGGCGGCGGCCGGCAGGGCGGGCGGCGCGGCGACGAGCCCGAGCAGCAGCGTCAGCGGCACGGCCGCCAGGGCGGCGAGAACGGCGGAGAGGAACGGCTTTCGGAGCATGGTGGAGGGACTCCTGTCACGTGACGTCGTACGCGGTCGGTGACGGCCCTGTTGCTCCCGGATCCATTCCAGCAGACCCCGGTGTTCGGCTCAACCTCCTCCCGCATAACACCCCCGCCGGCGCGTCACGGGTGGCCGCGGTGCGCCGCCCACTCGGGGGCGAGGATCGACATGACCGTGGCGTCGATCCAGTCGTCGCCGTCGCGCAGGACCTGGCGCAGCACCCCCTCGGCGACGAAGCCGACCTTCTCGTACGCCCGGCGGGCCCGGGGGTTGAAGGCGAACACCTCCAACGAGACGCGGTGCAGGCCGAGCCGCTCGAAGCCGTACCCGACGATCAGCCGGACCGCCTCCGTGCCCAGCCCCCGGTCGCGGCCGTGCGCGGCGAGCAGGGTGCGGAAGTTGCAGCTGCAGTTCGGCTCGTCCCACTGGTTGAGGACGACCTCCCCGACGCACCCGCCGGTGGCGCGGTCGACCACGGCGAGGTCGAGCCGGTCGGTCTGCACGTTGCGGCTGCCGTACCACTCGCGCAGCCGCTGCTCGTCGGGCTCTGCGGGCGGGCTGCCGGTCAGCCGGCACACCTCGGGGTCGGCCACGGCGGCGCGGAAGGTCGCCACGTCGTCGGCGACGAACGGGCGCAGGAGGACACGTTCCCCGGTGAGGGTCGGTTTGACGGAGAGGTCGGGCGTCGGTGCGGTGCTCATGACCGGGCAGGCTACGGGGCGCCGGCCGCGCACCACCCGCCATTTCGCCCCGGCCCCACCGCGCGGCGCGGTCAGTCGCCGTCGACGCGGCGGTCGCGCTTGCGCTGCGCCTGGCGCTTCTTGTCGGCGAGGCGGCGTTCCTTCGCGCCCCGCGACGGACGGGTCGGGCGGCGCGGCGGGGGCGGCGCGGCGACCGCCTCGCGCAGCAGGGCCGCCATCCGCTCCCGGGCCGCCTCCCGGTTGGCGAGCTGGGCCCGGTGCTCGCTGGCGGAGATGGTGAGCACCCCGTCGACGAGCCGGCCGGCCAGGCGGTCCAGGGCCCGGGCGCGCAGCGGATCGGGCAGGCTCGGCGAGCCGGCGACGTCGAAGCTCAGCTCCACCCGCGAGTCGGTGGTGTTGACGCCCTGCCCACCCGGGCCCGACGAGCGGGAGAACCGCTCCCGCAGCTCGGCGGCCGGCACGATCAGCCGGTCGGTCACCCGCAGTCCGTCGTCCACGCCAGAAGGCTAGCGCCCCACCCGGGCACCGTGGGTGGCCGTGGGGCGCCGAGGGGCCCGGCGCCGGCCCGGATCAGCCCGAAGGCGACTCTTCCGTTCCGCCCGGCATCGCGGCCCAGCCCAGGTCAGCCGCCCTTTCCGATGATCGCGTCGGCGCTCTGCTGCACCTGCTCGATCGGGATGGCGAAGCCGATGCCGATCGAGCCGTTGCCGTCGATGGTGGCGATGGCGGTGTTCACGCCGACCACCTCACCTCGGGCGTTGACCAGCGGGCCGCCGGAGTTGCCCGGATTGATGGACGCGTCGGTCTGCACGGCGCGGTGCCGGTTCGCGCCGAGGCGTACCTGACGGTCGAGCGCGCTGACGATACCCGCAGTGACGGTCCCGGCCAGCCCGAGCGGGGAGCCGACCGCCAGCACCGGCTCGCCGACCCGGGTGGTGCCCGGCTTGGCCAGCGGCAGCGGGGCCAGGCCGGCATCCGGCGGCACCCGGAGCACGGCCAGGTCGCTGCCCGGTTCCCGGCCGACCACCTCGGCGGCGAACCGCCGGCCGTCCGGCAGCTCCACCGTCACCGCTGCGCCACCGCCCTTGGCGAGGATGTGGTCGTTGGTGATCAGGTGCTGCTGGTCGTCGATGGCGAACCCGGAGCCGGTCGCCGAGCCTCCGGTGGCGCCACCGACCAGCACCGACACCACCCCCGGCACGGTCCGCTCGGCGGCGGTCACCAGCTCCGCCGGCACCGGCGCGGCCGACGCCGCCTCCGGACCCGGTGCGCCGTCCGAGTCGGCGACCCAGGCGCCGGCCGCCGCCCCGGACAGGGCGGACAGCGCCACCACCCCGGCGGCGGCCAGCAACCGGCCCTGCCAGCTCCGCCGCCGGTCGGCCCCGCCCCCACCGGGTACGTCCCGACGGCCACTCCCGTCGGGGTCGAGCTCGGGCGAGACGAACCACGGCCCGCGCGGCTCGCCCAGTCCGGTCTGTACTGCCATCCGCTGCTCCTCACGTCCAGGTCACTCCGGGAGGTCCGGCCGGCTCAGGCCGGCCGGTCAGGCCGCCGTCTTCAGGGCAGCCGGGAGAACCACCGCATCGATCCCGCCGCGGCACCCATGGCCAGCACCAGTCCGAGCCCGATGAACCGGGCGGAGACGTCCTGCCGCTGGGTGCGGTAGCCGACGGAGGTGCCGATGTCCTCGTACACCGCCCGCAGCTCCTCGCGGCTGGTCGCCTCGTGGAAGCCGCCGCCGGTGGAGTCGGCGACCGCCCTCAGGGTCTGCCCGTCCACCGGCACCTGGATGGGCCGGCCGCCACGGTCGACGAACCCGGACGGGGTGCCGAACGAGATGGTGTGCACCGGCACCTTGGCGTCGACGGCCTCGGCCGCGGCCTCCATCGGGTCCATGCCGGAGGTGTTCGCGCCGTCGGAGAGCAGGATGATCCGGGCTGGCGGCAGGTCCTTCGCGGCCTGGCTGTCCAGCCCCTTCACCGCGCCGAGGGAGGTGTTGATCGCCTCCCCGATGGCGGTGCCCTGCACGCCGGTGCTGCCCTCGGCGAGGCGTTCGATGCCGTCGTGCAGGGCCTCCCGGTCGGTGCCGGGCGGCACCATCACGGCGGCGCTGCCGGCGAACGCGACCAGCCCGACGTTGAACTCGTCGGGCAGGCCGTCGACGAAGCGCCGGGCCGCGTCCTTGGCGGCGCTGAGCCGGTCCGGTTCCACGTCGGAGGCGAGCATCGAGGTGGACACGTCGACCGCCACCATCACGGTGGCGCGTTCCCGGGGCACCCGGACCTCGGCGCTGGGCCGGGCGAAGCCCACCACCAGCAGCGCCAGCATGGCCAGGAACAGGCCCGCCGGCACGTGCCGCCGCCACGCCGGGCGGTGCGGGGCCACCCGGTCGAGCAGCCGCAGGTTGGTGAAGCGGACCGCGTACCGGCTGTGGCGGCGCTGGGCGAGCAGGTAGCCGACGGCGAGCGCGGCGACCCCGAGCAGCAGCCAGAGCCGCAGGGGCGACTGCCAGGTCACGCGGCACCTCCCGACAGCGCGCCGGGGCGGGGCGTCGGGCCGTGGCCGCCGCTGGCCGCCGGGGCCAGGGCGAGCCGGCGCTGGGCGTGCACGTGCCGGACGATGTCGGCGCACCAGTCCCGGTCGGTGCGCAGCGGCAGGTGGGCCGCCCCGCACCGGCGCAGCACCTGGCGGACCTGGTCGCGCTGGGCGAGGGCCGCCTCGGCGTACCGCTCGCGCAGCCGGCGGTCGCCCGTGCAGACCTCCCTGCGCCGGCCGGTCTCCGGGTCGACCAGGGTGATCAGGCCGACGTCCGGCAGTTCCAGCTCGCGCGGGTCGGTCACCTCCACGGCGAGCACCTGGTGCCGGACGGCGAGGCGGCGCAGCGCCGCCTCCCAGGGCGGCGGGTCGGCCGGGTCGTCCGGCAGCCCGTCGAGGAGGTCGGAGACCACCACGACCAGGCCGCGCCGGGTGGCGACCCGCCCCACGGCGGCCAGCCCATCGGCCAGCCCCGGCGCGGCGGACGGGTCGGTCCCGGCGGCGCGGGGCGCGGCCAGCAGGGTCCGGAGCAGCCCGAGCAGATGGGTACGCCCGCCCCGGGCGGGGAACCGGCGCAGCCCGTGCGGGCCGAGCAGCTGCGCGCCGAGCCGGTTGCCGGAGCCCGCCGTGAGAAAGCCGACCGCCGCCACGGCGGCCACCGCCAGCTCGCGCTTGTCCAGCTCGGCGGTGCCGAACTCCATGCTGGGGCTGGCGTCGACCAGCAGCCAGGTGGTCAGCTCCCGGTCGGCGTCGACCTCGCGGACGTGCGGGACGGCGGTCCGGGCGGTGACCGCCCAGTCCATCCGGCGTACCTCGTCCTCGCCGGGCCGGTACTCACGGCTGCCGGCGACCTCGCTGCCGGGGCCGGGCAGCAGGCCCCGGTGCTCGCCGTGCAACAGCCCGTCGAGGCGACGGGTGACGGTCAGCTCCAGCCGGCGCAGCCGCCGGTCCGGCGCGAGGTCGGCCAGGGTCGGATCGGGCGGCACCGACCCGGCGCCCCCGGCGGCCCGCGCTCCCCCGATGGCCCGCGCGCCCCCGGCGGCGCCGGCGAACGGGGCGGCCGGGCCCCTCACGCCGCCGCCAGGTCGGTGGCGTACCCGGTGTGGTGGGCGGCGATCCGGGGCGGGGGCACGGCCTCGATCAGCCGGCGGACCACCACCTCGGCGCCGACCCCGTCGGCGACCGCGTCGAAGGTGAGCACCAGCCGGTGGGCCAGGACGGCCACCGCCAGCTCCCGGACGTCCTCGGGCAGCACGTGGTCGCGGCCCCGCAGCAGCGCCTGGGCCCGGGCGGCGGCGACCAGGCCGAGGGTGGCCCGGGGGCTCGCCCCGTACGCCAGCAGCGGCGCGATCTCGGGCAGCCCGAACCGGCCCGGGTCCCGGGTGGCCAGGATGAGCCGGACGACGTACTCGGCGACGGCGTGGTGCACGAAGACGTCGCCGGCCCGCCGCTGGAGCGCCCGCAGCCGGTCGGGGTCGAGGACCCGGCGCGGGGTGGGCCGGTCGGTGCTCATCCGGTAGAGGATGGCCAGTTCGTCGGCGTCCCCGGGGTAGTCGACGACGATCTTCATGAGGAACCGGTCCCGCTGCGCCTCGGGGAGCTGGTAGACCCCCTCCGACTCGATCGGGTTCTGGGTGGCCAGCACGAGGAACGGCGCGGGGACGGGCCAGGTGCGCCCGCCGATGGAGACCTGCCGCTCGGCCATCGCCTCCAGCAGCGCGGACTGCACCTTCGCCGGGGCCCGGTTGATCTCGTCGGCGAGCACGAGGTTGGCCATGATCGGGCCGAGTTCGACGTCGAAGTTCTCCTTCGACGCCCGGTAGATGCGGGTGCCGACGATGTCGGAGGGGACCAGGTCCGGAGTGAACTGGATCCGGGAGAAAGTCCCGCCGACCACGGTGGCGAGGGTCTGGGCGGCGAGGGTCTTCGCCACGCCGGGGACCCCCTCCAGCAGGCAGTGGCCGCCGGCGACGAGGGCGGTGAGCAGGCGCTCGACGAGCCGATCCTGCCCGACGATCACGCGTTTGACCTCGAAGAGGGTCTGTTCCAGCTCGACGCCGCTCGGATCGGGATCGACCGCGGTGGGCAGGCTGGCCAGGGTGTCCGAGATGTCCGTCACGGTGCTTGCTTCCCGTGCCGGTGCCGGGGCAAACGTCGGAATCCCAGCCCCTTACCGGCCCGAACCGGGACGAGAGGTGTCAACCCTCCCGAAGACCGCAGCGGTCGCGGACGGCACGGGGGTGCCGGCCCCGTCGCCGGGACCGGCACCCCCGTCTCGCGTACGGGTCAGGGAGTGAACACGGCCAGGTGGAACGGCCGGTCCGCCGGTGCGCCCGTGGAGTCGTACGTCTGCACGAAGACCCCGTTCGGCGTTCCCAGCCGCGGCGCGACCGAGATCTCGCCGGCCGGCGGGATGCAGCAGGAGTCCGTGGTGCCGATGGTCGCCACGAAGGCGGCGCTGGTCAGGCTGCGGTTGAAGATGACCTGGTACTGGCCGGGGCCGTACTTGGTCGCGGAGACGGCGTCCCGCCAGCGGAGCAGGGTGCCGGTGCTGCTGACGACGGCGAACGACGTCGAGCCGTTGACGTAGGAGGGGCTCACCCCCTTCTTCAGCGCCGCCTTGGCCGCCGCCGCCTCGGCCGGCGTCACCTGCGGCTGGCCGGACGACGGCGCGGTGTTGCGATCGCCCGGCTGGCCCGTCTGGGCCGCGGGCTTGACCGCCGTGGTGGTCTGGGCGGCGGCGATCCCGCCGCCGGCCAGCGTCAGCACCAGCGCGCTGAACGTGACCGCGACCGCCCTACGGGAAATGAATCTTGCCATGACAGGTCCCCCTTTTGTTGACCGTGTCGACACGACCGACTCGCGAAACAACGAGCCGGTTTTATCCGAGCCTGCCAGCACCGCGAAATGTCGCCGCAGCGACCACCCTAGAGCGGGCCAGAGGAGCACTCACACCCACCTTGAGCAGCTATTACTACCGTCCGAATCGGGGCTGGAACCAGGTGGAAAGTAGCACCGGCGAAAGCGCTGGGTCAATGGCAGGAGGCGGCGTTTCAGATTGCTTCAGCCCGCCCCGTAAATTGCGAAACATGAACGCTCGACAATTCATGATGCCGGCTGGCCGGGCGCCGGCGGCGGCGCCGGTCGAGTGGTGCCGCTACGGTGTCGACCGTGCTCACCTACGACGACGCCCGCGCCGCCGCCGGTCATGCCGCCCGGATCCGGACCTGGCTGTGCTGGCTCGCCGTGGCCCCCGGACTGGTGTGGGCGGCGGTGCGCCTGCCCGGCCTGGAACGGGGGCCCGCGGTGCAGGCGGTCGCCTTCACCCCGTACGTCGCGGCCTGGACGCCCGTGCCGCTGCTGCTCGCGCTCGCCCTGCGACGCCGCCGGCCCGCGGTGGTCGCGGCCCTGGTCGCGGTGACGCTGCTCGCCGTCGTCGCACCCCGGGTGGTGGCCTCGGCGCAGCCGCCGGCCGGTGGGCCGGCGCTTCGGGTGCTCACCGCCAACCTGCTGGCCGGTGCCGCCGACGCCGGCACCGTGGTCGGCCTGGTGCGCGACCACCGGGTCGACGTGCTGGCCGTGCAGGAGTTCACCCCGGGCGCGGCGGCCGAGCTGGACCGGCTCGGCCTGGCCACCCTGCTGCCGCACCGGCAGCTCAACCCGCAGGTCGGCACCGTCGGCTCGGGGCTCTACGCCCGGTTCCCGATCGCCGGGGGCGGCGTCCGGCACCATCGCGGCGGCTGGGGCTTCACCCAGGCGTACGGGACGATCACCCCGCCCGGCGGGCCACCGGTACGGGTCGAGTCGGTCCACCCGGCGGCCCCGCACGCGGTCGACCAGGTCGGGTTCTGGCGCACCGACCTGGCGGCGCAGCCGCCGGCCACCCCCGGCGCGGAGCTGTCGATCCTCGCCGGGGACTTCAACGCCACCCTCGACCACGCCCCACTGCGCGACCTGCTGGCCACGGGATACGTCGACGCGGCCGACGCCACCGGCACCGGGCTCGTCGGCACCGGGGCCCGTACGACGGCGACCCGATCCCGCCGGTGACGATCGACCACGTGCTGGTGGACCGGCGGATCGCCGTCCGGTCCGTGTCGGTGCGCGCGGTGCCGGGCAGCGACCACCGCGCGGTCCTCGCCGAGCTGCGCCTACCCGCCGCCTGAGCCCCTCCTTACACGCGGGCGCGGTCCAGGCCGTAGGTGAGGGCGTCGACGAGGGCGTGCCAGGACGCCTCGACGACGTTGGGGTGCACGCCGACGGTGGTCCAGTCACGGCCCGCCCCGTCGGCGGTCTCCACCAGCACCCGGGTCACCGCGCCGGTGCCGTGGCTGCCCTCCAGGATGCGCACCTTGTAGTCGGCCAGCTCGAAGTCGCGCAGCTCCGGGTAGTGCCGGGACAGGCCGACCCGCAGCGCCTCGTCGAGGGCGTTGACCGGGCCGTTGCCCTCGGCCGTGGCGATCAGCCGCTCGCCGCGTACCCGGATCTTGACGGTGGCCTCGGAGACCACCGCGCCGTCCTCCCGGTGCTCGACCAGCACCCGGTACGACTCCAGGGCGAACGGCCGGGCCGGGGCGGCGTCGGGCAGCTCCGAGCGGACCAGCAGCTCGAACGAGGCGTCGGCGGCCTCGAAGGACCAGCCGCCGGCCTCCAGCTCCTTGACCCGCCTGGTCACCCGGGACAGGGTCTCCGGATGGCCGGCCAGGTCCAGGCCCAGCTCGCGGCTCTTGAGCTCGACGCTGGCCCGGCCGGCCATCTCGGTGATCAGGATCCGCATGTCGTTCCCCACCACGGCGGGGTCCACGTGGTTGTAGAGCAGCGGATCCACCTTGATCGCGCTCGCGTGCAGCCCCGCCTTGTGGGCGAAGGCGGCGGCCCCGGCGTACGCCTGGTGGGTGTCGGGGGCGATGTTGGCGATCTCGGCGATGGCGTGGGAGACCCGCACCATCTGCTCCAGGCAGCCCTCCGGTAGGACCGGCAGCCCGAGCTTGAGCTGGAGGTTGGCGACGACGGCGAAGATGTCGGCGTTGCCGGGGCGCTCGCCGTAGCCGTTGGCGGTGCCCTGCACGTGCCGGACCCCGGCCTCGACGGCGGCGATGGTGTTGGCCACCGCGCAGGAGGTGTCGTTCTGGGCGTGCATGCCCAGGCGGGCGGGGTCCACCCCGGTGCGGGCGACCAGATCGGCGATCGCGGCGGTGACGCGGGAGGGCAGCATGCCGCCGTTGGTGTCGCAGAGCACCATCACCTCGGCGCCGGCGGCCAGCGCGGTCTGCACCACCTCCGCGCCGTACGCGGGGTCGTGCCGGTAGCCGTCGAAGAAGTGTTCGCCGTCGACGAAGACCCGCCGCCCCTCGGCGACGAGATGGCGCACCGTGTCCCGGATCATCGCCAGGTTCTCCTGCGCGGTGGTGCGCAGCGCCCGCTCGACGTGCCTCAGGTCGGCTTTGGCGACCAGCGCGACGGCCGGGGTCTGCGCGTCGAGCAGCGCCCGCACCTGCGGGTCGTCGGCGACGGCGACGCCGGCCTTGCGGGTGGCCCCGAACGCCACGAGCAGGGCGTGTTTCAGGTCGAGTTCGGTGCGGGCTCGGCGGAAGAACTCGGTGTCCTTGGGCACCGCGCCCGGCCAGCCGCCCTCGATGAAGCCCACGCCGAACTCGTCGAGCAGCCGGGCCACCGCGAGCTTGTCGACCACCGAGTAGGTGAGCCCCTCGCGCTGGGCGCCGTCGCGCAGCGTCGTGTCGTACACCTGGAACGTCATGGGGAGTCCTTTCGGGCGCGGGCGGGACGGGTGGGGTGGCGGAGGGGGACCAACAAAAAGACCCCCCGCGGATGCGGGAGGTCTGCGCGCTCGGCGGTTCGGGGCCGGGCGCGCTAGTTGCCGATAATGACGACGGTGCTGGTCACGGTCGCCACTCTGCCACCCGCACCCGGGTTCCGGGAGGCAAAATCCACATGGCGGGACGGTCACGGAGGGTGGCATACCGCACGGCGGGTCGCACGCGGGTCAGAACTCGCCATCGGTGATCGACTTCACAAGTCATCCGGCCGCTATCGAGCCGAAACACCGCTGCGGCAGTATCTGGAACCGATCCAGTTACCGGCCCCGTGCCGCTATCAAGGAGGACCCCGTGCTCACTGTCGGTGACCGCTTTCCCGAATACGAACTCACCGCCTGCGTCTCCCTGGACGCCGACCGGGCGTTCGAGTCGATCAACCACAAGTCGTACAAGGGCAAGTGGCGGGTGGTCTTCTTCTGGCCGAAGGACTTCACCTTCATCTGTCCGACGGAGATCGCCGAGTTCGGCCGGCTCAACGGCGAGTTCGCCGACCGGGACGCCCAGGTGCTCGGCGTCTCGGTGGACAACGAGTTCGTCCACTACGCCTGGCGCAAGGACCACCCCGACCTGCGCGAGCTGCCGTTCCCGATGCTCAGCGACATCAAGCGCGAGCTGACCGCCGCCTGCGGCGTGCTCGGCGCCGACGGCGTGGCCCAGCGGGCCACCTTCGTCGTCGACCCGGACAACGAGATCCAGTTCGCCATGGTGACCGCCGGCTCCGTCGGCCGCAACGTCTCCGAGGTGCTGCGCGTGCTCGACGCCCTGCAGACCGACGAGCTGTGCCCGTGCAACTGGAAGTCCGGCGGCGCGACCCTCGACGCCACCAAGCTGCTCGCGGGCGCCGGGGCCTGACGATGGGCCTCGACGCGGTCAAGGTGGCCCTGCCCGAGTACGCCAGGGACATCAAGCTCAACCTGGGCTCCACCGTCGGCACCTCCACCCTCAAGCCGGAGCAGGCGTGGGGCACCGCGCTGGCCTGCGCCGTGGCCGCGCGTAACCCGGTCGTGCTGCGGGAGATCGCCGCCGAGGCTGCCACCCACCTCACCCCCGAGGCGGTCGAGGCGGCCAAGGGCGCCGCGACGATCATGGCGATGAACAACGTCTACTACCGGGCCAAGCACCTCATCGGCGACGAGCACTACGCGTCGATGCCGGCCCGGCTGCGGATGCAGATCATCGCGCGGCCGGGCGTCGAGAAGGGCGACTTCGAGCTGTGGTGCCTCGCCGTCTCGGCGATCACCGGCTGCGGCGTCTGCCTGGAGTCGCACGAGAAGACCCTGCGGGCCACCGGGTTCACCCGGGAGCAGGTGCACGAGGGGCTGCGCATCGCCGCCGTCGTGCACGCCGCCGCCGTGGCCCTCGACGCGCAGGCCGCGCTCGCCTGAGCCGTACGACCGGGACATCCGCCGGCGCCGCGCACCCCGCAGCGCCGGCGGATGTCCGCGTGTAGGCGGCCCGGGCCCTGGGTAGGTGCTTCCTCGGAGACGACCCCTCCGAAACGACCATGACGGTCGGGGCAGGAGCACCCATGGACAGGCTCGACCCGCACGCCGCCACCGGCACGCCCGACCCGATGCGCCACGGCGACCAGGGCGCGATCGCCGGCGGTGCCCCCGCCGGGGCGTTCGACCCGTGGAGCTACCGCGACCGGCCCTCGGTCGCCGACGCCGACCTCGTCGGCTATCACGTCGAGGCCACCGACGGCGGCATCGGCAGGATCGACAGCGCGAGCCACGAGGTCGGCGGCAGCTACCTGGTGGTCGACACCGGACCCTGGATCTTCGGCAAGAAGGTCATGCTCCCCGCCGGCACGGTCAACCACGTCGACCACGACGCCCGCACGGTGCACGTCGACCGGGAGCGCGACCAGATCAAGGCCGCCCCCGAGTACGACGAGGGCAGCCACAGCGACCCGACGTTCCGGGACCGGCTCGGCGGTTACTACGACGAGAGCTACGGCAACCTGCCCCCGGGCACCGCGCGCTGAGCCACTGCGCATCGTCCGCGCCGAGCCGCCTCTCACCGTGACGGCCGGTGGGGCCGCGTCCCACCGACCGTTACCGTGTCAGGGTGGACACGACCGAGGACAAGCGCAGGATCCCCTTCTCCGCCCTGTTCAACTTCCGCGACGTCGGCGGCTACCCGGCCGGCGACGGACGCGCGGTGCGCTGGGGCCGGCTCTACCGCTCCGACTCCCCGCACCGCATCGACGGCCCCGACCGGGACGCGTTCGTCGCCCTCGGCGTGCGCACCGTGATCGACCTGCGCCGCCCCGCCGAGGTGACCCGGGACGGCCGGGTGCCGGAGCTGGCCGGGCTCACCTACCGGCACATCCACCCCGAGCACGCCGCGTGGGCGGAGGCCCAGTACGAGCCCGGCTCCAGCCTCGCCCGCTTCCTCGCCGACCGGTACGCCGACCTCGCCGGCACCGGCGCGGCGGGGCTCGCCGAGGCGGTGGGGCTGATCGCCGACAGCGCTTCGGCACCGGTCGTCGTGCGCTGCGTGGCCGGCAAGGACCGCACCGGCATCGTCTGCGCGCTGACCCTGTCGGCGCTGGGCGTGAGCGACGCCGACATCGCCGCCGACTACGCGTTGAGCACCGAGGCGTCGCAGCGGTTCAGCGCCTGGGTGGCCGCCACCATGCCGGAGGCCCGGGAGCTGCCGGCACCCTATCTGGCCTCGCCCGCCGAGGCGATGACGCTGTTCCTGACCGAGCTGCGGGAGGGGCACGGCTCGGTGGAGGGATACCTGCGGCACGCCGGCGTCACCGATGTCCAGCTCGCCGCACTGCGTGACCACCTGCTGGACTGAGCCGCCCCGCCCCGGCCCCTACAGGCGGGTCACCCAGCCGTGCGGGTCGGCGGCCCGGCCGCGCTGGATGTCGATCAGCCGCTGCTGCAACGCCGCGGTCACCCGACCCGGCTCGCCGCCCCCGACCAGGAACTCACCGTCGGGGAACTTGACCCCGCCGATCGGCGTGATCACGGCGGCGGTGCCGCACGCGAAGGCCTCGCGCAGCCGGCCGCTGGCCGCGTCGGCCTGCCAGTCGGCGAAGCTGACCGGCCGCTCCTCGACCCGGTGGCCGGCCTCGGCGGCCAGGGTGAGCAGCGCGTCCCGGGTGATGCCGGGCAGGATCGTGCCGGTCAGCGGCGGGGTGACCAGCGTGTCGTCGTCGTAGACGAAGAACACGTTCATCCCGCCCAGTTCGTCGACGTAGCGGCGCTCCACCGCGTCGAGGAAGACGACCTGGTCGCAGCCGGCCTCGATCGCCTCGGCCTGGGCGGCGAGCGAGGCGGCGTAGTTGCCACCGCACTTGGCCGCGCCGGTGCCACCGGGGGCGGCGCGGGTGTAGTCCGGCGAGACCCAGACCGTCACCGGCTTGACCCCGCCCGAGAAGTACGACCCGGCCGGGGAGGCGATGACCACATAGAGGTATTCGTTCGACGGGCGGACGCCGAGGAAGACCTCGCTGGCGATCATGAACGGGCGCAAGTAGAGGCTGGCCCCGTCGCCCTCGGGGATCCAGTCCCGGTCGATGTCGACGAGCCGGCGCAGCGAGTCGACGAACAGCTCCGGCGGCAGCTCCGGCATCGCCATCCGACGGGCCGAGTCGACGAACCGGGCGGCGTTGGCCTCCGGCCGGAACATGGTGACCGACCCGTCGGCGAGCCGGTATGCCTTCAGCCCCTCGAAGATCTCCTGCGCGTAGTGCAGCACGGCGGAGGCCGGGTCCATCGGGATCGGCCCACGCGCCTCGATGCGAGCGTCGTACCAACCCTTGCCCTCGGCGTACCGGATCGTGACCATGTGGTCGGTGAAGATGCGGCCGAACCCCGGGGCCGCGAGGAGGGCCGCCCGTTCGGCGGCGGATACCGGCGTGGGATTCGGACGGATCTCGAAGTCGAGCATGTCACCACCGCTCATCGCGCGTGCCTCCCTGGGGTACGACGGCGCGCGGGACCGCACGCCGGAGAAGGTGCTGCCAGAAACCTACCCCGAACGGTCGTTCAGCGAGTAGCACCAACCGGCGGGGGGTGGCCTCCGACCGGGGTGCCTGCGGACCACCGGGTGCGCGACGGCTACCCGGTGGTTCAGGCCACCGCGTAGCCGGCGAGCCGGTCGCCGACCTCGGCGGTGCGCAGCGGTACGCCCGCGCCCCGGCTGGCCAGCTCCGTGCCGACGGCGGCGGTCACCCGGGCGGCGGCCTCGGCGTGCCCGAGCTGGTCGAGCAGCAGTGCGGCGGAGAGCACGGCGGCGACGGGGTCGGCGACGCCCTGGCCGGCGATGTCCGGCGCGGAGCCGTGCACCGGCTCGAACATCGACGGGTACGCCCCGGACGGGTTGATGCAGCCGCTGGCGGCCAGCCCGATCCCGCCGGTGACGGCGGCGGCGATGTCGGTGAGGATGTCGCCGAAGAGGTTGTCGGTGACCACCACGTCGTAGCGCTGCGGCTGGGTGACGAGGAACATCGCGGCGGCGTCGACGTGCTGGTATTCCGTGGCGACGTCCGGGTGCTCGGCGGCCACGGCCTCGAAGGCACGGGCCCACAGCGACCCGGCGTGGGTGAGCACGTTGGTCTTGTGCACCAGGGTCACCTTGCGCCGCTCGCGGCGCGACGCCCGGGCGAACGCGTCGCGGATGACCCGCTCCACGCCGTGCCGGGTGTTCAGGCTCTCCTCGGTGGCCACCTCGGCCGGGGTGTCCCGGTGCAGGGAGCCGCCCGCCCCGGCGTAGAGCCCCTCGGTGCCCTCGCGGACCACGACCAGGTCGACCTCGCCGGGCTTGACGCTGGCCAGCGGGCCGGCCACGCCGGGCCACAGCCGCGACGGGCGCAGGTTGACGTACTGGTCGAAGGCGAAGCGGAGCTTGAGCAGCAGGCCCCGCTCCAGCACTCCCGGCGGAACGGTCGGGTCGCCGACGGCCCCGAGCAGGATCGCGTCGTGCCCGGCCAGCTCGGCGAGGACCGAGTCCGGCAGCACCTCGCCGGTGCGGTGGTAGCGGGCCGCGCCGAGGTCGTACGCGGTGGTCTCCACCCCGGGGAGCACGGCGTCGACGACCTTGAGGGCCTGCGCGACCACCTCGGGTCCGATCCCGTCCCCGGCCACCACCGCGATGCGTGCCACGTCCTCAGCTCCCTCGCCTCGTCGTCTCCCCCACGGTACGACCCTGTCCCGCCTCCCGGTACGAGCCTTCCACAATTCGGGAAAGCGGAATGCACAGCAGGCTCCCAGGTGAGATTCATGATGCGGTCAACTTCCCTGCCTAGGGTCGGTGGTGAACGGGTCACGGGGGCCCGGACGGGTGGTCGCCGCGGTGCTGCGGCGCCGTCAGCAGAAGGAGCGGCAGCGATGCGGATCGACGAGCAACCCCGGCAGCGGTGGGTCGACGAACAGCCGCACACCCGCTGGGTCGACCAGTCGGCCTTCGCCAGCCGCCGCCCCGACCTGCGGCTGGGCACCCGCAGCCACCGCCTCGACGCCGCAGGCGGCAGCGCCGTCGACCGGATCACCGTGCAGCACACCGTCCGGACCGGCACCGCCGAATACTCGCTGCTGCTCAACGCCCCGAGCTGGCTGGGCCGGCGCGGGGTCGGCGCGGCACTGGCCGACGCCGTCGCCGAGCTGCGCGCCGTCGACCTCACCTACGGCCCGACCCGCCCCGACAGCCTGGTCTCCCGGCTGCGCCGCGGAGAGATCAGCCCCGAGTCGTACGCGCCGCTGGCCGACCTGGTCGACCGGTGCGCCGCGATGCGGGCGGCCACCGACGGCTGGTTCGACGCGTGGGCGGTGCCCGGCGGCTTCGACCCGGGCGGCCTGCTCGGCGGCTGGGCGGTGGAGCGGGCCGCAGCCCGGCTGCGCGCCGCCGGCATCCACGACTACGCCGTGCTCACTGGCGCCGACCTGGTCGTACGCGGCCACGCCGCGCACGGCGGCCCGTGGCGGGTGGCGGTGCACCACCCGACCGACCCCCGCCGGGCCCCGCTGGCGCTGGAGATGACGGCCGGCGCGGTGGGCACCTCCGGGGTGACCGGGCGGCGGGGCCACGTGGTCGACCCGCACACCGGGGAGCCGGCCGACCAGCTCGACGCCGCCACCGTGATCGGCCCCGACCTGGCGGTGGCCGACGCCTACGCCACCGCGCTGTATGCCGCCGGCCCGGCGGGGCTGGCCTGGTTCCGCACCGGGTCGGACTACCGGGCGCTGTTCGCCCACCGCGAGCGCTGAACGCGCCGGCCGGTCTTCGCATCCCGGCCGTCGGGCGATCGGCGATCGGCCCCCACGGTCTCGGCAACGACCGTGGGGGCCGATCAGCGACGAGTGCGCGTGGCTCGCGCAATCGAGGGGTGCGGGACCGGCTGGGCCCGAGGTCAGACCTCGCCACCCGAAGACGGGCCGACGACCGAACTCAGCCAGTGACCGCACGAGTACGCTAGCGAATCGACGCAACTCGACGCAAGAGTCTCCACAGCGGACCGTCTCCGGGGGACGGTCGGAAGATTCGCGGTTGACCTGCGGTGGGGTCGCGGTGACTTCCCGGCCACAAGATGGCACGCTGTCCGCCGTGAGTTTCGATCTGAGCGTGTGGGCCCTCCCGGACGGGGCCACGCCCGCGGACGTGCGGGCAGCGGTGCAACGGTGCCGGCAGGGGCAGCACGGCGAACGTTACCCGGACCCGCGGGTCGTCGCCTTCTACCGGGCGATCACGGCCAGGTATCCCGACCGGCCGGCCGGCCAGGGTTCACCGTGGGAGGTCGCGCCGCTGCACGCGGCGAACGACCACATCGAGATGAACCTCAACCCCGCCTGCGAGGACCAGGTGCTGCTCGACATCGAGCGGCTGGCCGGCGAGTACGACCTGATGCTCTTCGACTACCAGGACGGTTCGGTCTACCCGCCACCGGCCCGCGCCCGGCGCTGACCCGAACCCCGACCCCGAACCCGACCCGATCTGATCCGACACGACACGACACGACACGACCGCGGGGCCCGGCCGATTCGGCCGGGCCCCGCGATCGTCCCAGGTGGACCGCGCCGGGCGGTCCAGGGTGGACGTGGCTACTCGTCGCGCAGGTCGGCGGCGCTGGCCGAGGTCGCGCCGATCGAGTCGGCCGCCGAGGTGAGCAGGTCGGCGCCGAGGGCCTGGTCGACCGTGAGGGTCATCAGGGTCTCACCGCCGGCCTCCCGGCGGGCCACCTGCATCGCGGCGATGTTGATGCCGGCCTCGCCGAGCAGGGTGCCGACGGTGCCGACCACGCCCGGGCGGTCCACGTAGCGCAGGAAGAGCAGGATGCCCTCCGCGCCGATCTCCACGTCGAAGCCGTCCACCTCGGTCAGCTTGAACAGGTCGCGGGCGCCCGCCGAGGCGACCGTGCCGGAGACGCTGACCGTGCGGCCGTCCGGCAGCGCGCCGCGGACCGTCACCAGGGTCGGGTGGTCGGCCGTCTCGGCCTGGCTGGCCAGGTGCACCTCGACGCCGCGCTCGGCGGCCAGGTGCGGCGCGTTGACGTAGGTGACCTGCTCCTCGACCACCGAGCTGAACAGCCCCTTGGTGGCGGCGAGCTTGAGCACCGAGACGTCGTGGGCGACGACCGCACCACGCACCTCGACGGTGACGCTGGCGGCCACCCCGCCGGCGACGGCGGTGAACGCCCGGCCCAGCTTCTCGGCCAGCGGCAGCAGCGGGCGGACGTCCTCGGCGACGACGCCGCCGGCCTGGACGTTGACCGCGTCCGGCACGAACTCGCCCTGCAGCGCCAGCTTCACGCTCTTGGCCACGGCGAGGCCGGCCTTGTCCTGCGCCTCGGCGGTGGACGCGCCCAGGTGCGGGGTGGCCACCACGTTGTCGAAGGCGAACAGCGGCGAGGAGGTGCAGGGCTCCTTGGCGTACACGTCGACGCCCGCGCCGCCGACGCGGCCCTCGGCGATCGCGTCGGCGAGGGCCTGCTCGTCGACCAGCCCGCCCCGGGCGGCGTTGACGATCCGCACGCCCGGCTTGACGATCGCCAGCTCCTTCTCGCCGATCAGGCCCATGGTCTCCGGGGTCTTCGGCAGGTGGATCGAGATGAAGTCGCTCTCCCGCAGCAGCTCCTCCAGCCCGACCAGGCGCACGCCGAGCTGGGCGGCGCGGGCCGGCTGGATGTACGGGTCGTACGCGATCAGCCGGGTGCCGAACGCGGCGATCCGGGATGCGAAGAGCACGCCGATGCGGCCGAGGCCGACGACGCCGACGGTCTTGCCCTGCACCTCGACGCCCGTGTACTTGGACCGCTTCCACTCGCCGGCCTTGAGCGCGGCGCTGGCGCTGGCGGTGTTGCGGGCCACGGCGAGCAGCAGCGCGACGGCCTGCTCGGCGGCGGAGACGATGTTGGAGGTGGGGGCGTTGACGACCATGACGCCCCGCGCGGTGGCGGCCGGCACCTCGACGTTGTCCAGACCCACGCCGGCCCGGGCGACCACCTTCAGCCGCGGGGCGGCGGCGATCGCCTCGGCGTCGATCTGCGTGGCGCTGCGCACGATCACCGCGTCGGCCTCGGAGAGCGCGGAGAGCAGGGCCGGGCGGTCGGTGCCGTCGACGTGGCGGACGTCGAAGTCGTGGGCGAGCACCTCGATGGCGGCGGGGGCGAGTTCTTCGGCGATCAGTACGACAGGATTCATCGGTCCTCGTAGAGGTCGTGTGGCGGTCGGCCGGGGCGACAGGGCGCCGCGCTGCGCCCTGCGCTGGTTCGTGCCATGGCCGTCAGGTGCCGGCTACGCACCTACCCGCGATCGTAGGGCGCGGCTAGGCCGGCGCGCCCCGGACGCTGGGGTGAGTGCCCTCACAAACCCGACATGTCAACGGTGTTAAGGCCAGGTGAAAAGACAGCAGCGACCCGCCCGACGCCGGGGAGAGCGTCGGACGGGTCGCCGCTTGCGGGCAGTGCTCAGGCGGTCTCGGTGATCGGCCGGTCGACCCAGCTCATCATGGACCGCAGTTTCTGGCCGGTCGCCTCGATCGGGTGCGCCGCGCCCTCGGCCCGCCACTTGGCGAAGTTCGGGCGGCCGTTGTCGTCCTCGGCGATCCACTCGCGGGCGAACTCGCCCGACTGCACCTCGGACAGGATCTTGCGCATCTCCTCCTTGACCCGGGCGTCGACGACGCGCGGGCCACGGGACAGGTCGCCGTACTCGGCGGTGTCGGAGACGCTGTAGCGCATCCGGGCGATGCCGCCCTCGTACATCAGGTCGACGATCAGCTTCAGCTCGTGCAGGCACTCGAAGTAGGCGATCTCCGGGGCGTAGCCCGCCTCGGTGAGCACCTCGAAGCCGGTCTGCACCAGCGCCGCCGCGCCGCCGCAGAGGACCGCCTGCTCGCCGAACAGGTCGGTCTCCGTCTCCTCCTTGAAGGTGGTCCGGATCGCGCCCGCGCGGGTGCCGCCGATGCCCTTGGCGTACGCCAGGGCCAGGGCGAACGCGGTGCCGCTGGCGTCCTGCTCGACGGCGACGAGGCAGGGCACGCCCTTGCCGTCGACGTACTGGCGGCGGACCAGGTGACCCGGGCCCTTCGGGGCGACCATCGCCACGTCCACGTCGGCCGGGGGCTTGATCAGGTCGTACCGGATGTTGAAGCCGTGGCCGAAGAAGAGCGCCTTGCCCGGGGCCAGGTTCGGGGCGATCGCCTCGGTGTAGAGGCCGCGCTGCGCGGTGTCCGGGGCCAGGATCATGATCACGTCGGCCTCGGCCGCGGCCTCCGCCGGGCTGAGCACCCGCAGGCCCTGCTCCTCGGCCTTGGGCCGGCTCTTCGAGCCCGCCGGCAGGCCGATCACCACGTCGACGCCGGAGTCGCGCAGCGACAGCGCGTGGGCGTGGCCCTGGCTGCCGTACCCGATCACCGCGACCTTCTTGGCCTGGATCAGGCCGAGGTCGGCATCGTCGTCGTAGTACACCTCAACGCTCATTGACTTCCCTTTCGTACGGCGGCCCGGGTGTGGCCCGTCGTGGCTTGTGCGGTCGGTAGTGGCAGGGGATCAGGCGGCCCGCAGGGCCGGGCCTGCGGTGATCGAGCGCGAGCCGCGCCCGATCGCCACCGTCCCGGACTGGACCATCTCCTTGATCCCGTACGGTTCGAGGTCGCGCAGCAGCGCGTCCAGCTTGTCGGGGGTGCCCGTGGCCTCGATCGTCAGCGTGTCGGGCGCGACGTCGACCACCCGGGCGCGGAACAGGTTGACCGTCTCCAGCACCTGGGAGCGCGCCGCGCGGTCGGCGCGGACCTTGACCAGCAGCAGTTCCCGGGCGACCGAGACCTGCGGGTCCAGCTCGACGATCTTGAGCACGTTGACCAGCTTGTTGAGCTGCTTGGTGACCTGCTCCAGCGGGGACGACTCGGCGTTGACCACGATGGTGATCCGCGAGACGTCCGGGTTCTCGGTCTCGCCGACGGCGAGGCTGTCGATGTTGAAGCCGCGCCGGGAGAACAGCCCGGAGACCCGGGCCAGGACGCCCGGCTTGTTCTCCACCAGCACGGAAAGCGTGTGCATCGTCATAGCTGTGCCTCTCTTGTCATGCCCTCATGGCCCTCGCTGCGCTCGGCGCATTCGGTCATGACTAGATGTCGTCCTCGTCGAAGGCCGGGCGGACGCCGCGGGCGAACATGATCTCGTCGTTGCTGGTGCCGGCGGCCACCATCGGCCACACCATCGCGTCCTTGCCGACCACGAAGTCGATCACGACAGGGGCGTCGTTGATCGCCATCGCCGCCTCGATGGTCTTGTCGACGTCGGCAGCGTTCTCGCAGCGCAGGCCGACGCAGCCGAGGGCCTCGCCGAGCTTGACGAAGTCGGGGATGCGGTGCTTGTGGGTGCCCAGCTCGGTGTTGGAGTAGCGCTCGTTGTAGAACAGCGTCTGCCACTGCCGGACCATGCCGAGGTTGCCGTTGTTGATCACGGCGATCTTGACCGGGATGCCCTCCAGCGCGCAGGTCGCCAGCTCCTGGTTGGTCATCTGGAAACAGCCGTCGCCGTCGATCGCCCAGACCACCGTGTCCGGCCGCCCGACCTTGGCGCCCATCGCGGCCGGGACCGCGTAGCCCATCGTGCCGAGGCCGCCGGAGTTGAGCCAGGTGCCCGGCTTCTCGTACGAGATGAACTGCGACGCCCACATCTGGTGCTGGCCGACGCCGGCCACGTAGACGGCGTCCGGGCCGACGATCTTGCCCAGCCGCTCGATCACGTACTGCGGGGAGAGGGTGCCGTCGGCCGGCTCCTCGTAGCCCAGCGGATACCGCTCGCGCAGGTCGTCGAGCTGGGTCCACCAGTCGCCCAGGTCGGCCGGCCGCCCGGCCGCCCGCTCCGTGGTGACCGCCGCGATCAGCTCCTCGATCACGTGCCTGGCATCGCCGACGATCGGCACGTCCGCGTGCCGGTTCTTGCCGATCTCGGCCGGGTCGATGTCGGCGTGCACGACCGTCGCGTCCGGGGCGAAGGAGTCCAGCCGGCCGGTGACCCGGTCGTCGAACCGGGCGCCCAGCGCCACGATCAGGTCGGCCTTCTGCAGGCCGTAGACGGCCGCCACGGTGCCGTGCATGCCGGGCATGCCCAGGTGCTGCTCGTGCGAGTCGGGGAACGCCCCGAGCGCCATCAGCGTGGTGACCACCGGGATGCCGGTCAGCTCCGCCAGCCGGCGCAGCCCCTCGGTGGCCCCGGCCTTGAGCACGCCGCCGCCGACGTAGAGCACCGGCCGGCGGGCGCTGGTCATCAGCCGGGCGGCCTCCCGGATCTGCTTGCCGTGCGGGTGCAGGGTCGGCCGGTAGCCGGGCAGGTCCAGCGTCGGCGGCCAGGAGAAGGTGGTCTGCGCCTGGAGGACGTCCTTGGGGATGTCCACCAGCACCGGGCCGGGGCGGCCCGTCGAGGCCAGGTGGAACGCCTCGGCGAGCACCCGCGGGATCTCCTCGGCCGTCTGGACCAGGAAGTTGTGCTTGGTGATCGGCAGGGTGATGCCCTGGATGTCGGCCTCCTGGAAGGCGTCCGTGCCGATCGACGGCCGCGGGACCTGGCCGGTGATCGCCACCATCGGCACCGAGTCCATGTACGCGTCGGCGATCGGGGTGACCAGGTTCGTCGCGCCCGGGCCGGAGGTGGCCATGCAGACGCCGACCCGGCCGGTGGCCTGGGCGTAACCGGTGGCGGCGTGGCCGGCGCCCTGCTCGTGCCGGACCAGGATGTGCCGGACCGTGGAGTCGTAGAGCGGGTCGTACGCCGGCAGGATCGCCCCGCCCGGGATGCCGAAGACGACGTCGACGCCGAGCGCCTCCAGGGACCGCACGAGGGAACCGGCCCCGGAGAGCTGGACCGGCTCGGGCGGCCGTACGGCCGGCGCGGCCGGGACGGCGCGGCCGGCCGGGGCGGCGTCGGTCGCGGGCTCGCCGCCGGCGCGGGCCCGGCGGGCGGAGTGGGCGAGTGTCTCTGGCGTGGGTCTCGTCATTGCGGTTCAGGCCTTCGGCTGGAGTGGCTGGTGCTCTGCAGGCGTGCGGCGCGGGCGGGTGCCCGCCCCGATGCGATGGGTCCGACGGCAATAAAAACGGCCCTCGTGCAGATGCACGGGGCCAGCGCACTCTCGACGACGGAGAGTGCGCTCAGGTAAGTACTCGCGGAGACCGGTTCGACGACATGCGGTCAAGCCTGCCGCATCTCACGCGATGAGTCAACTGATCCCACATTTTGGTTAACGGACGTCGGCGCGTCCTGCCCCGACGCGCCGCCGGCACCCGTCGCGAGCTGCGCGGACCCCTCCCAGTCGGCGCGCTCGCCGGCCCCGTCCCAGTCGGCGCGCTGCGCGGGCAACCGCGCCGGCCGCACCGGTGGTGCCGGCGAGGCCGGCGGGGTCGACGAGGTCGACGAGGTCGACGAGGCGGGCGGGGCGGGTGGGCTCGACACCGGGGACCGGCGCGCCCCGGGCGACGTCGCGGCCTCCAACATCGCCTCCAGGTGCTCGGCCGGCACCCCCCAGCCGAAGAGCGCGCCCTGGCCGAACCGGCAGCCGGCGGCGACCACGGCGGCCAGCTCGGCGGGGGTGGTCACCCCTTCGGCGATCACCTCCAGCCCGAGCTGGTGCCCCAGGCGCATCACGATGTCCACCATCGGGGCGAAGGGCGGGCCGTCCACGCCGGCCGGGCGGACCGGCTCGTGCTCGGCCACCAACCCATGATCGATCTTGAGAATGTCGATCGGCAGCCGGCGCAGCTGGCCGAGTGACGAATATCCCGCGCCGAAGTCGTCGAGTGCGATCCGGACGCCGGTACGCCGCAGCGCGGTCAGCCGCCGGATCAGCTCGTCGAGGTCGGTGGCGACGGCGTGCTCGGTGACCTCCAGCACCAGCCGCTGCGGCGGCACGTGGTGGGCGCGCAACGCGTCGGCGACCTGGACGACGTACTCCGGGGCGTGCAGCTCCCGGGGCGAGACGTTCACCGACACCCAGACGTCGTGCCCGTCGGCCAGCCAGCGGGAGAGCTGGTAGCACGCCTGGTGCAGCACCCACGCGCCGAGCTTGGCGATCATCCCGCACTCCTCGGCCAGCGGGATGAACTCGTCCGGGCGCACGTTGCCCAGCTCCGGGTGGTGCCAGCGCAGCAGCGCCTCCGCCCCGACCGGGCGCACCGACGGCAGCGACGCCACCGGCTGGAAGACCAGCCGCAGCTCGTCGCGCTCGATCGCCCCGCGCAGCTCGTGCTCCAGCGTCGTGCGGCGGCGCAGCAGCTGATCGTACGCGCCGTCGTAGTGCTCGATCCGGTTCTTGCCGCGCTGCTTGGCATAGCGCAGGGCCAGGTCGGCGTGGCGCAGCAGCAGCTCGGTGTCCGGCTCGTCGGGCAGCCCCGCCACCCCGATGCTCACCGACAGGAAGACCGGCCCGCCCGCCTGGTCGTACGGGCGGCCGAGCACCCCGAGCAGCCGCTCGGCGACCCGCCCCGCCTCGGCCAGGCGGCCGGGCACGAGCACCGCGAACTCGTCCCCGCCGAGCCGGGCGGCCAGGTCGTCGGGGCGCAGGTTGCCGCGCAGCCGCCGGCCCACCTCCGCCAGCACCTCGTCGCCCACGTCGTGCCCGCGCATGTCGTTGACGTTCTTGAAGCCGTCCAGGTCCAGCCCGAGCAGCACGCACGGGTCGCCGGAGCCGGTGGCCTGGTGCAGGGCGCGCAGCAGCCCCCGCCGGTTGGCCAGCCCGGTCAGCGGGTCGGTGTGCGCCAGCTCGCGGAAGTGCGCCTCCCGCTCGGCCAGCCGGCCCGCGTACCGGCGCACGTCGTGCAGGGCGAGGTATTGCCGGGCCACCAGCGCGAAGCCCTCGACGCTGCCGGCGACGATGCCCAGCGCGTCGAAACTGCCACCCTGGAGCAGGTGGTACATCGCGGAGGCGGCCATCGCCCCCATCGGGACGAAGGCGTACGCGCCGTCGCGGGCGATCAGGTCGACGTCGAGCTGCCCCGGCGGGTCGGGCCGGCGCACGGCCAGCGCGGCGGTCAGCAGCCCCGCCGCGAGCAGCGCGGCGCCGGACAGCACCAGGCCCGGCACGGCCTGGCAGATCCCGCCGGCGATGCCGAGCCCGCCGGTGGTCACCGCCGTGATCCCGGTGCCGAGCAGGGCCAGCCGGCGGCGGGGCCGGGCGGCGCGCAGGAGCACGATCAGGGTGAGCCCGGCGGTGAGCGCGACGCTGACCGTGGCCACCAGGATCGGCGCGCAGGCCATCGGGGTGGCGGCGCCGAGCAGCCGGGTCGGCTCGGAGAAGAGGACCCAGCCCACGAACCAGAGCGCGGTGGCCATGGTCACACCGTCGAGGACCAGGCGGGCCGTCGCCGCCCGGGTGGCCCCCGCGCCGGGCAGCCGCAGCAGGCCCGCGCCGAAGGCGAGCGCGCTCGCCGCGACCCCGGCGGAGACCAGGGTGGCCCAGCCGATGCGCTGCCCCTGCCGGTGGGCCAGGTGCT
Organism: Micromonospora sp. NPDC057141; assembly: GCF_042670805.1. Lineage (NCBI taxonomy): Bacteria > Bacillati > Actinomycetota > Actinomycetes > Micromonosporales > Micromonosporaceae > Micromonospora > Micromonospora sp. NPDC057141. The sequence continues at coordinate 43,629 of NZ_JBHUVA010000005.1, forward strand.
CGCCGGTCAGCGCCACGGTCAGCCCGACCAGCAGGCCGGCCAGCGCGAAGCCCCCCGCCACGGCGACCAGCGCGACGGCCCGCCCGCAGGGCCGCCGGGCCCGCCGGGCGAAGACGACCAGCAGTGCGGTCGCACCGGCGGCGACGAGGCCGCTCAGCACCACGACGGCGATCATGCCCGGGGGGAAGCGCACGTCCTCAACTGTGCCGGATGCCCGCTGTCCGTGGGGGGCGGGGGTGTGCATCTGTCGGGACAGGTGTGCATCTGTTGGGACACGGGCCGCGTCCCCGGCGGCGGGCCGGGCGGCGGTGCAAGACTGGTACCCATGCCTGAGCTGCGGTCGAGGACCTCCACCCACGGTCGGACGATGGCCGGCGCCCGGGCCCTGTGGCGGGCCACCGGGATGACCGACGACGACTTCGGCAAGCCGATCGTCGCCATCGCCAACAGTTTCACCCAGTTCGTCCCCGGCCACGTACACCTCAAGGACCTCGGCGGCCTCGTCGCCGACGCGGTCGCGGAGGCCGGCGGGGTGGGCCGCGAGTTCAACACCATCGCGGTCGACGACGGCATCGCCATGGGCCACGGCGGCATGCTCTACTCGCTGCCCAGCCGGGAGCTGATCGCCGACGCGGTCGAATACATGGTCAACGCGCACTGCGCGGACGCCCTGGTCTGCATCTCCAACTGCGACAAGATCACCCCCGGCATGCTGCTGGCCGCGCTCCGGCTGAACATCCCCACCGTCTTCGTCTCCGGCGGCCCGATGGAGGCCGGCAAGACGGTGGCGATCGAGGGGATCGTCCACTCCAAGATCGACCTGATCGACGCCATGGTCGCCTCGTCCAACGACGCGGTCACCGACGACCAGCTCGGCGAGATCGAACGGTCCGCCTGCCCGACCTGCGGCTCCTGCTCCGGAATGTTCACCGCCAACTCGATGAACTGCCTCACCGAGGCCATCGGCCTGGCCCTGCCCGGCAACGGCTCGACGCTGGCCACCCACGCCGCCCGCAAGGCGCTGTTCGTCGAGGCCGGCCGGACCGCCGTGGAGATCGCCAAGCGGTGGTACGACGGCGACGACGCCACGGTGCTGCCCCGGCAGATCGCCAACCGGGCCGCGTTCGAGAACGCCATCGCCCTCGACGTGGCCATGGGCGGGTCGACCAACACGATCCTGCACCTGCTCGCCGCCGCCCGCGAGGCGGAGCTGGACTTCTCCGTCGCCGACATCGACGCCGTCTCCCGCCGGGTGCCCTGCCTGGCCAAGGTCGCGCCGAACTCCCCGCAGTACCACATGGAGGACGTGCACCGCGCCGGCGGCATCCCCGCCATCCTCGGCGAGCTGGACCGCGCCGGGCTGCTGCACCGCGACGTGCACTCCGTGCACTCCCCCAGCCTCGCGCAGTGGCTCGCCGACTGGGACGTGCGGGGCGGCTCGCCCACGGCGGAGGCGGTCGAGCTGTTCCACGCCGCCCCGGGCGGGGTGCGCACCACCGAGCCGTTCTCCACCACCAACCGCTGGTCCACGCTGGACACCGACGCGGCCGGCGGCTGCGTGCGGGACCGCGAGCACGCGTACAGCGCCGACGGCGGGCTGGCCATCCTGCACGGCAACCTCGCCCCGGACGGGTGCGTGGTGAAGACCGCCGGCGTGCCCGAGGAGTGCCTGACCTTCCGCGGCCCCGCGAAGGTCTACGAGTCGCAGGACGACGCCGTCACGGCGATCCTGGCCAAGGAGATCGTGGCCGGCGACGTGGTGGTGATCCGCTACGAGGGCCCCCGGGGCGGCCCCGGCATGCAGGAGATGCTCTACCCCACCTCGTTCCTCAAGGGACGGGGGCTGGGCCGATCCTGCGCGCTGCTCACCGACGGCCGGTTCTCCGGCGGCACCTCGGGGCTGTCCATCGGGCACGCCTCCCCCGAGGCGGCCTCCGGCGGGCTCATCGCCCTGGTCGAGCCCGGCGACGAGATCGTCATCGACATCCCGGGCCGGTCGATCGAGCTGAACGTGCCGGACGACGTGCTGGAGGCCCGCCGGATCGCGCAGGAGAAGCGCGCCAAGCCGTACACGCCGGCCGACCGGCAGCGCCCGGTGTCGGCGGCGCTGCGCGCGTACGCGTCGATGGCCACGTCGGCCAGCGACGGCGCGTACCGCCGCGTCCCGGAGTAGAAGGAAGGGCCCATTGTCAACGCCTGGCGTATAGAAGGGCCCCGTCTCACCGCCCCGCTGCCGGGTCCGGCCCGCGCCGCACGCCGGGCGTGGCCGATCGTGGACAGTTCCCGCTTGCGGCGAACGGCAACTGTCCACGATTCACTCCCAGGCCAGCGGGGCGGCCGGCCGCTGGCCGGTCGGCGATGAACTCCGGCCCGCACGCGTCGCACGTCTGCTCCCCGGCACGTCACGTCAACTGCTCCCCGGCACGTCACGTCAACCGGCGATCGGGCAGGTCGACGCCGTCGGCGAGCAGCCGCACGCCTTCGTCGTCGTGGCGGTGGACGGTGCGGCCGGTCCGGGTGAACCGGACGCTGAGCGGGCGGCCGGCGTGCCGGGCGGCCAGCCGCCGCAGCCCCGGCACCTGGTCGGGCGGCAGCGGGCGGGGCACCGACCGGGGCACCGGGACCGGCACCCGGGGGTCGGCCGGCAGGGTCTCCGGCAGGGTGACATCCAGGCACTCCAGGCAGTGCGCCACGGCCGCCGCGAGGCTGGGCCGGTCCGGCAGGTCGTCGGGACGCACCGGGGCGGCCGGCGGGCGCAGGTCGACCGACCAGAGCACCCCATGCGCCCGCATCGGCGCGGCCGGGTGCCGCCGCAGGTCCAGCACGTTCACGAGCAGCGCGAGGTCGAGCCCGTGGGCGAGCCGGAGCAGCTCGGCCAGCGGCGGCGCGTCGGGGCGTACGGCGGTGACCAACAGGCGCGCGGCGGGCAACGCCGGACCGACGGCGGCCACCTGCTCCCCCACCGGATCCGCGCCCGCCCAGGGCAGGGCGACGTAGCCGTCGCGCACGTCCGGCTGGAGGGCGTGGCCGCCGTCGGCATCGGCGAGGTCCTCCGGGCGTACGCCGAACACGGTCGCCCAGGCACCCAGCCGGTAGCGGTCGGGGAGCCGGACCACCGACCGGCCGCCGGGCCTGACGCTGACCGCCGCCACGGGTTCCGGCACGCCGGCCCGCCATGCGAGGTGCACCACCCGGCACCGCAGGTCGGTCAGGGTGACCAGCGCGGCCCGGTGCACCCGGCCGGTGCCGGCGCACGTGACGCAGGACGGCGCCCACCCGACCCGACGAGCGGCGGGGCGGCAGGCCGGGCAGGGCCGCGACGGCACCGGCTCGCCGAGCCACGGCGGGTCCGGCGGCTCGACGGCCCGGCGCAGCGGCGTCCGGCTACGGGGTATGCCGTCGGGCCGGTGCGGCCGGCTGCGGTGCGGGCCGGTGGGCTGCCCGAACAGGTCGGATGCGGGTTCGCCGGGGCGCAGGCCGGTGTGCCACCAGCGGCCGTCCCGCCACACGGCCTGCGCGCCGGGCAGCCGCCCGCCGCCCGCCCGGCCCGCGCAGTCGGCGCGCACCCGCCGGGCGACCTGCGCCACGTTGACCGCCGCCGCCATGTTCGCCGCCGGGGCCAACGGCCGGAGCGGGTCGGGGCGGAGCAGCCGCGCGGGGGCGTTCCGGCCGCGCTCGCCGAGCCCGGTCAGCGCGTCGGCCACGTCGGTGCCGGCCAGGGCCGCCGCCAGGTCAGCGAAGCTCGGCTCCGGCGGCAGGCTGGGCACCGGGGAGCCGGGCACCTCGTACCGGACGGCCCAGCGCAGGGCGTCGCCGTGCCGGCGGGCCTCCACGACCAGGTCGAGCAGGAGCAGGTCGGCCAGCGCGCACAGCCGGCCCAGCCGCCGCGCCGGGTCGACCGGGGCCGGGGCGGTCGACCGGCCCACCCACACCCGCCACGCCGGCCGGGCCGCCACGGCGAGGGCCCGCGCCGCCAACTCCCGCCGCTCGGCCGCCGGCAGGTCGGGCCGCCAGGCGTCCGGCATCGGTACGACCACCGGCTCCACCGTGGCGGCGATGCCGGCCTCGGCGGCCAGCTCGCGTACCTGGGGAGTCAGGTCGACCGCCCAGCCGCCCGCCGCCTCCGGACGGGGGTCGAGGTTGCTCGGCACGACCTCGTGGGACGCGACCGCGCCGGTGTCGAGGTTGGCCACGGTCAGCACGAGCTGCGCGCGCCGCCGCCCCCGCCGCCCGCAGCGGTGGCAGGCAGCCGTGGCGGTGCCGTCGCAGTCCGGGCAGGCGACGGTGGGTGCGCCGGTCACCGGGGCGGCCGGGCCGTGCAGCGCCCGTCGTGGTCGACGCGGCGCACGCAGCGCGGCCCGCCGGGCAGCGGCAGGTCGCAGAAGACCCGATGGCGTACGCCCTGCTCGTCCTCGGCCGAGACGGTCGCCTCACCGGCGTCCACCTGCGACAGGAACGTCACCGAGCGGGCCAGCGCCGCCGCGAACCGGTGGGCGGCACTCAGGTCGGCGGCGGTGAACGGCAGATGCGCCACCCAGCGCCCGCTCACCGGCGGGTCGCCGGGTGGGTGGCGGCCGGGCGGACCTGATGGGGAATCGCGCGCACGGCGCACCTCCTCGACGACCATTCGATGCGGCAATCAATGGGCCGTGGAAATTCCACGACCATCGCCTTTGACAACGTCATCTTGTAAGGTCGGAGGCGCTATCACAACGAATGTCCCCGCACACTGTTCCGCTAATCGTCCGCAACATTCGGTGTTCCAGAACGGGGCGTCGAGATGTTGCAGAATGCAACGGGGAAGGAGGCCGGATGGCCGAGGACATGGGATCGACGGTGCCCCGTCGCCGGCTCGGCAGGGCGCTGCGTGACCTGCGCACCGAGGCGGGGATCACCCTGGACGCCGCCGCCGAGGCGCTGGAGTGCAGCCGGCAGAAGGTGTGGCGCATCGAGAGCGGGCTCGGCTCGGCGCGCAGCATCGACGTCCGGGCCATGTGCGAGCTGTACCGGGCGAAGAACGAGCTGACGCGGGCGCTGATCGCGCTGGCCGGTGAGACGAAGGCGAAGGGTTGGTGGCACGCGTACGGCGACGCCATTCCCGACTGGTTCGAGCTGTACGTCGGCCTCGAATCCGCCGCGTCACACATCCGGCGATACGACGAGGCGTTGATTCCTGGGCTGTTCCAGACTCGCGGCTACGCGCTCGCCGTCTATCAGCATCGCGCGGAGGTGACCGAGGACGAGCGCGAGCGGCTGGTCCAGGTGCGGCTTCAGCGGCAGTCCCTGCTCACCCGTCGGCTGCCGGCGGCTCCCCGGCTGGAGGTCGTCATCTCCGAGGGGGCGCTGCTGCGGATCGTGGGCGACCGACCGACGATGGCCGAGCAACTGCGCCACCTGCTCGACGTCGGCGAGCGGGATCGGGTCAGCATCCGGGTCCTGCCGCTCTCGGTCGGCCTACACCGAGGCGTCGAGGCCGGCACGTTCGTCATGCTGGAGTTCCCCCTCGGCAACCGGGCGACACCCGACCCCCCGGTGATCTACAGCGAGTCCTGGACCGGGGCGCTCTACCTCGACCGGCCGGACGAGTTCGCCGCCTACGAGAGGGCGTGGGCAAGCCTGGATCAGCTCGCCCTCGATGAAGGACAATCGAGGCAACTGATCAACAAGATCATCGGGGAGGTCCACCATGGCTGATCTGACCGGCGCTCGCTGGCGCAAGAGCACCCGCAGCGGCAGCAACGGCGGCGACTGCGTCGAAGTCGCCGACAACCTGCCCGGCCTCGTCGCCGTACGCGACAGCAAGAATCCTGCCGGCCCGTCCCTCACCTTCACCCCCACCGCCTGGACCACCTTCGTCCGATCCTCCCGCCGCTGACGTACGCCGAAATCGCACTGCCCCTCGGCGAACCCGCCGGAGGCCGGCTGCTTCGGGCCAACGCCACGAGTTTTCGCTTCATGTCGGGGAGATGGGGGTGTCCTGGGCTGGGGATACCGCTATGTCCCCGACATGAAGTCGATCAGGGGATGGGGCGGACCTGGGTGGCGCCCCGGTAGCAGCCCGTGCGCCCCGGCGGCGACGCCCACCCTTCGCCGGTGATCCGCACCTGGGCCCAGACGCAGCTCCGGGTGCTGGTCAGCAGGTTGCCGTAGGCCGAGATCCCGGCGTAGTCGATGGTGAAGTCCCGGCTGCGGGCCGGGGCGTCGCCGTCGGTGACGGTCAGCACCACCCGGGCCGGCCGGGGCACGGTCGGGGTGCCTGCCGGGGCCGGCATGAACCGGGGCCAGCTCGCCCCGCAGGCGGGCGAGTAGCGAAGTTCCACCATGCCGATGACCCGCTCGTCGACCAGGACGGCGGCGCTGTCCACGGTCGCCACGGCGGGGTCGGCGGCGCAGCCGGCGTCCTTCGGGTCCGCCCCGTCGCGCACCTCGACGGCCGGGGCGGGCCCGGCGGACGTCGGCGACGCGGCCCCGGCCGGTGGGGTGGCGGCGGGCGGCGGGCGGTCCGCGGAGCGCCAGCCGAGTGACACCAGCCCGACGACGAGCGCCAGCAGCAGGCCCGCCCCGGCGGCGGGGAGCAGCAGCCGGCGGCGGGACCGATCAGCCGGCACCGGAGACCGGAACAGCTCGACGGGCGGCCCGGCCTCCTCGTCAGCAGCGCTCGGACCGCCGGTCGTGGCGGCACTCGGACCGCCGGCCACAGCAGCGCTCGAACCACCGGTCGCGGCGGACCCGGGGGCGGCTGCGGCGACCTGCCGCCAACGGCTGGCCCACGCCGCCTCGTCGCCGCCGAGCGCGCGGACGTACGCGAGGGTGGTGTCGAGGGTGGGCAGCTTCCGCCCGCCGGCCGCCTCGGACAACGAGCTGGAGGAGCGGTGCGCCCGGCGGGCCAACGCCTGGTAGGTGGGCCGGCCGGCCTGCTCGCGCAGCCCGCGCAGCTCGGCGGCGAACGCCTGCACCGGGTCGGCGTCAGTGTCGAGGGGTCGCTCCGCCCGGGCCATCGGTGACTCCTCGGATTGATTGACCAGCGCCAGCATTGATTGTCCAGCGCCAAAAGCGTAGAGACGACCGCCGACGGAAGATAGAGATGAAAGTCGATTGATCGCCGAAGGTCGGCCATCCACTGTGGAGGAAAGATGACTACCGCACCCCGTACGCCGAGGGCCGCCCGCCGGGCGCTGGCCGTCGTGGCCGCCGGCACGCTGGTCGCCGCCAGCCTGCTCGTAGGTAGCCCGGCGAGCGCCGCCTGCCCCACCTCCGGCTGCGACGGCACCGACCCGATCAGCACCGGCTGCTCGGCCGACGCCCGCAACGCGACCAGCCAGCCGGCGTACATCATGAAGGGCGCGACGACGCTGGCCGTGGTGGAGCTGCGCTACAGCGCTTCCTGCGGCACCAACTGGGGCCGGATCAACAACCGGGTGACCCCGAACAGCGTCAAGGTCAGCGCCTACCGGGAGAGCCCGCACAAGTCGACGCCGTGGTACGGCGGCACCGGGGCGCAGTACTACGGCGACCAGCTCCAGGGCGACAACGCGGTGGTCTGCGCGGTCGGCGAGGTCGTCTACGGCGGCGTCACATACACCAGCACGCCGCTCTGCGCGTGATCGCCGGGACCGTCGGCGCGGACTGAGCGGCGCGGCGTCAGGCTGTGACCACGCCCCGGAGCAGGCCCCGGGCGTACGCGATCGCCGCCGGGGTGTCCGGGAAGACCAGCCCGTCGCGGCGCAGCTCGTCGGCCACCCCCAGCGTGGCGAGCACCTGGTCGTGGCCGGGGGTGATGCCGGAGATCAGCACGGTGATCCCCCGGCCGCGCAGCCGCCGGATCGCGTCGCCCAGCACGTGCGCCCCGGTGGCGTCCAGCGCCGACACCCGGGACATCCGCAGGATGACCACCCGCACGTCGGCGACGTCGGAGAGCTGGAGCAGGAAGGTGTGCGCGGCGGCGAAGAACAGCGGCCCGTCCAGCCGGTACGCCACGATGTGCTCGGCCAGCAACGCGTGCTCCTCGGCGCTGTGCTCACCCCGGTCGAGGGGAACCTGCTCCAGCTTGGCGCTGCGGGCCACCGCGCGCAGCGCGATGACGATCGCGACGGCGATGCCGACCGCGACGGCGGTCACCAGGTCCCAGATCACCGTGACGGCGAAGGTGAGCACGAGCACCAGCGCGTCGCCCCGGGTGGCGCGCGCGAGGGCCCAGAGCGAGCCGGCCTCGACCATCCGTACGGTGGTGGCGAGCAGCACCCCGGCGAGCGCCGCCAGGGGGATGCGGCCGACCAGCGGCGCGGCGGCCAGCACGATGGCGGCGAGCGCGACGGCGTGGGTCAGCGCGGCCAGCTTCGACGACGCCCCGGCGCGCACGTTCACGGCCGTGCGGGCGATGGCGGCGGTGGCCGGGATGCCGCCGAACAGCGGGGAGGCGAGGTTGGCCAGCCCCTGCCCGAACAGCTCCTTGTCCGGGTCGTGCCGCTCGCCGACGGTCATCCCGTCGGCGACGGTGGCCGACAGCAGGCTCTCCAGCGCGGCGAGGGCGGCGACCGCGAGCGCGGAGGGCAGCAGCACACCGACCGCGCCGAGGTCGAGGAAGCCCAGCGACGGCGCGGGCAGCCCCTGCGGCAGTGCGCCGATGCGGATCAGGTCCACCGGCGCGGCCTCCGCGAGGATCGTCGCGGCCGCCACCCCGAGCAGGGAGAACGGCACGCCGGGCCGCCAGCGGCCACCGAGCAGCATCAGCGCCGCGACGCCGAGGGCCACCGCGAGGGCCACCGGCCGGGGGTGTGCGACGAACCGGGCGACCGCGTCGGCGGCCACCGCCCACACCCGGTCGCCGTGCGCGTCGGTCACGCCGAGCGCGGCGGGCACCTGCTGCAGGGCGATGACCACGGCGATGCCGGCGGTGAAGCCCTCGATGACGGGGGTGGGCAGGTAACGGACATACCGGCCGAGGCGGGCCAGCGCCAGGGCGATCAGGACGACGCCGGCCATCGCACCGACCATCAGCACCCCGGCCGGGCCGAACTGCTGCACCACGGGCACCAGCACCACGGTCATCGCCCCGGTGGGGCCGGAGACCTGGAGGTTGGAGCCGCCGAAGACGGCCGCCACGGCACCGGCGACGACGGCGGTGACCAGCCCCGCCTGTGCGCCGAGCCCGGAGGTGACGCCGAAGGCGAGGGCCAGCGGCAGGGCGACGATCGCCACGGTGAGGCCGGCGAGCAGGTCACGGCGGGGCGAGCGGCGTACGGCCTGCCAGTCGGCGCGGTCGGGCAGCAGGCCGAGGACGCGGTCGCGGACGGCGGCGGTCGCGGCGCTCACCGGCTCTGCTCCTGCCGGGCCTGATCCTGCCGGGCCTGATCCTGCCGGGCCTGATCCTGCCGGCTCTGCTCCTGCCGGGGGATAGCCGGCTCGTCGGCGCGCAGCTCGTCGAGGAGGGCGTCACGGTCGGTGAGGACCGCGCCGAGGATGCGCCGCCCGGCCGCCAGCAGGTCGGCCACGTCGGGGGTGCTGAGGGAGTACACGACGAGGGGGCCGTCGCGGTGGGAGGCGACCATGCCGGCACGGCGCAGCACGGCGAGCTGCTGGGAGAGGTTGGACGCCTCGACGTCGATGGCCGCGAGCAGGTCGCGGACGGGCTTCGGGCCGTCCTGGAGCAGTTCGAGCACGCGGATGCGTACGGGGTGCCCGAGGGTGCGGAACAGCTCGGCCTTGGCCTGGTACAGCGGCACGGACACCTGGTTCTCCCAGCTCGACGACGCGTACCTGAAAACTTTATCACTTGCAGAAGTCTTCAAGTCGTCGCCCGCTTTCGCCCTGCCCGGGGTGATTGGAGGGGACCCTTCCTATACAGAAAGCGTCAACAAGGGGCCCCTCCTTACCTCAGTTCACCGTGCGCAGGGTGGGGCGGGTGGTGAGGGCGGCGGCGGGCAGCGGGTGCGGGGCGCGGACCGTGAACGTCGCCGACTCCCCCGGCAGCAGCGTCACCAAGGCCTCGTCGACCTCGGCGGCCGGGTCGAGCCGGTCCGGGAACAGGGTCAGGTCGCGCAGGAACGTGCGGGCGGTGACGCGTACCCGCTGCCCGCCGTCGACCTGCTCGACCGTCGCGTCGTACTCGGCCGCCGGCCAGTCGGCGTCGCGGTCCTCGGCGAAGAACCAGAACGCCCGCTCGGCGTCGCCGCCGGCCTCGGCGACCAGCAACTCACGCCGGGCCTGCTCCGGCCGGGCCAGGTCCGCCGGCAGCGCCAGCTCCACCGTCGCGTACGCGGGCACGTCGAGGTCGTACGCCGACTTCGCCCTCGGCTCGCCGGCCGCCGTGACCCGGGTGACGGTGGCGGCGGCGCGCCACGGCTGGCCGGTCTCGTTGACGGCCACCAGCGCCAGCCCGCCGTCGCGGGGCTGGACGGTGAGCAGCCGGTCGGCGTACGCGCGGCGCAGCGCGTACCACAGCGGTTTGCGCCGGCCGTCGCCGTCGACGGCCGCCCAGGACGTGACCGGCCAGCAGTCGTTGAGCTGCCACACGATGGTGCCCATGCAGATCGGCCGGTGCGAGCGGAAGTGCTCCACGCCGAGTTGGATGGCGCGGGCCTGGTTGAGCTGCGTGAAGTAGTGCCACTCGGCGAAGTCGGCCGGCGGTGGCAGGTGGGCGTCGAGCCCGCGCTGGAGCTTCGCGTCGCCGTCGATCGCCTTCTGGTGGTGGGCCATCCCGGGCGAGTCGGGCGCGAGGGGGTCGTCGGAGATGGCCCGGCGCAGCGTCGCGTACGCCGGGGGCGCCTGGTAGCCGAACTCGGCGACGAACCGGGGCACGTACTCGCGGTACCTGGTGTAGTCGTCGGTGTTCCACACGTCCCAGATGTGCATGGTGCCGTGCGCCGGGTCGTTGGGGTGGATGTCCTCGCTGCCCGACCAGGGGCTGCCCGGCCAGTACGGGCGGGTCGGGTCCAGCTCGGCGACGACGCGGGGCAGCAGGTCCAGGTAGTAGCCCCGGCCCCAGGTGCGGCCGGCGAGCGGCTCCTGCCAGCCCCAGTCGTGCCAGCCCCAGATGTTCTCGTTGTTGCCGGTCCACAGCACCAGCGACGGGTGGGCGGCCAGCCGGGTGACCTGCTCGCGCGCCTCGGCCTCGACCTCGCTGCGGAACGGCTCCTCCTCCGGGTACGCGGCGCAGGCGAACAGGAAGTCCTGCTGCACCAGCAGCCCGAGGGAGTCGGCCAGCTCGTAGAAGTCCGCCGACTCGTACCGGCCGCCGCCCCAGACGCGCAGCAGGTTGATGTTCGCCCCGACGGCCTGGTCGAAGCGGTGCGCCAGCCGCCGTCGGGTGACCCGGTCGGGGAAGGCGTCGTCGGGGATCCAGTTGACCCCCCGGACGAAGACCGGCACGTCGTTGACGACCAGGGTGAACGCGGAGCCGTGCTCGTCGGCGGCGGTGTCCAGGCGCACCGTGCGGAAGCCGATCCGGCGGGACCAGGCATCCAGCTCCCGGCCGTCGGCGGCGTGCAGGGTCACGTCGAGGGGGTGCAGCGGCTGGTTCCCGTACCCCCGGGGCCACCACAGCGCGGGGTCGCGGACCTCGACGGTCAGCGCGGCCGTGCGCTCCCCGGCCGCGACGACGGCCTCGGCGGCGGCCCCGGCGACCGTCGCGCGGACGGTGACCGGCTCGGCGGCGCCCTGCTCGGCGGCGGACCGCTCGATCTCGACGACCACCTCGACCCGGCCGACGCCGTCGGCGACGGTGACCAGCGGCCGGACCGTCGCTAGCCGGGCCGTGGACCAGGCGTGCAGGCCGATGTCCTGCCAGATGCCGGCGGTGACGACCGTCGGCCCCCAGTCCCAGCCGAAGTTGCAGGCCGTCTTGCGGATGAAGTGGAAGGGCTCGGGGTACGCGTTGGGCCGGTCGCCGAGCCGGTCGCGGTGCGCCTCGGCGTAGCGGTACGGCGAGTCGAACCGGACGGTCAGCGTGTTCGCCCCCGGCCGCAGCGCGCCCGCCACGGCGAACCGGTGGCCCCGGTGCATGTTCTCGGCGCGGCCGACCTCCGTGCCGTTGAGGGTGAGGGTGGCGACCGTGTCGAGGCCGGCGCAGACCAGGTCGACCCGGTCGGCGACGCCGGCCGGGGCGGCGAAGGTCGTCTCGTAGGCCCAGTCGGTGCGCCCGATCCAGGCCAGCGTCGTCTCGTTGTCGTCGAGGTACGGGTCGGGGATCAGGCCGGCGGCGAGCAGGTCGGTGTGCACGCAGCCGGGCACGGTCGCCGGGATCGACCGGCCGGCCACCTGCGGCGGCACCTGCGGGCCGGCGACGGCGCGCAGCAGCCACCCCTCGTGCAACGGTTGCCGGATCAAGACTTCACCGCTCCTTCCATGATTCCGCGGACGATCTGACGACCGCCGACGAACAGCATCACCAGCAGGGGGATGGTGGCGACGAACGCGCCGGCCAGCACCCGTCGGTAGATCACGTAGTTGCCGCTGGCCAGGTCGGAGATGGCCACCATCGAGGTGGGGAAGTCGGTGCCGCTGAGCGTGATCAGCGGCCACTGGAAGTCGTTCCAGGTGGCCACGAACGTGAGCAGGCCGAGCACCGCGAGCGCGGGCCGGATCGCCGGCAGCACCATGCTCCGGTAGATCCGCATGGTGGTCGCGCCGTCCACCCGGGCCGACTCGACCAGCTCGTCGGGGACGGAGTTGACGATGAACTGCCGCATGTAGAACACGCCGAACGCGGTGACCAGGCCGGGCGCGATGACGGCCAGCAGGGTGCCGTTCCAGCCGAGCTTGCCCATCACGATGTAGAGCGCCACGATGCCGAGCTGGTTGGGCACGGTGAGGGTGAGCACCACGAACAGCATCAGCCACCCGCTGCCCCTGAACCGCAGCTTGGCGAAGGCGAAGCCGGCCAGCGAGCAGAAGAACAGCACCGAGGCGGTGACCACGGTGGAGACGATGAAGCTGTTGATCAGGCCGGCCGCGAAGAAGACGTCCTGGAGGGAGAAGACCTCCGCCAGGTTGACCAGGAACTGGTTGCCGGGCACGACCGCCGGCGGGAGCTGCGCCAGGGCCTCGTCGTCGCTGGTGGCGATGACGAACATCCAGTACAGCGGGAAGACCGAGAACAGGATCGTCACGGCCAGCAGCAGGTACGTCCCGAGGCCGGCGGGGGTGTCCTGCGGGGCGCGGCCCATCAGCCGGGCCCGCCGGCCCCGGGGCGCGGGAGCCTGCTCCACGGCCTTCGGCGCGGTGTCGACGCTCATGTGCGCCCTCCGGACAGGCGGCTCGTCAGCCAGGTGTTGATGCCGGCGACGACGAGGATGATCAGGAACAGGGCCCAGGACATCGCGGCGGCGTAGCCGAGGTTGAGGTCCTTCCAGCCCACCTTGTAGATGAGCTGGGCGATGGTCTGCCACTCACCGTTCGGGCCGCCGGTGGCCGCCTGCGCGTTCAGGTCGAACAGCATCGGCTCGGTGAACAACTGGAGCCCGCCGATGGTGGAGAGCACGACCGTGAAGACGACGACCGGCTGGATCATCGGCACGGTGATCCGCCAGAGCTGCTTCCACGGGCCCGCGCCGTCGATGGCCGCCGCCTCGTAGACGTCGCGGGGAATGGACTGCATCGCCGCCAGGTAGAGCAGCGCGTTGTAGCCGATCCACTTCCAGTTGACCATGGTGGCGACGGCGATCCAGGAGTGCAGCTTGTCGGCCCGCCAGTCGATCGGCGCGTCACCCCCGCCGAACGGGCCGAGCAGCCAGTTGGCCATGCCGAAGTCGCGGGAGAAGAAGACGCTGAACACCATCGTGGACGCGACGATCGGCGTGACGTACGGCAGCAGGATGCCGACCCGCCACCAGGTCTGGGCGCGCAGCCTGCGGTTGAGCAGCGAGGCGATCACCAGGGCGAGCAGCAGCTGCGGCAGCGAGGAGAGCAGGAAGATGCCGAAGGTGTTGTAGAGGGCGTTCCAGAAGTCCTCGTCGCCGGCGAGCCGGGTGAAGTTGTCGAGTCCGGCCCAGTACGGCAACGTCGGGTCGTCGAGCTCGTAGTTGCGCAGCGACACCACGCCGTTGAAGAGCAACGGGAACAGGCCGAAGACGGCGAACAGCAGGAAGAACGGCGCGATCATCAGGTACGGCATGTAGCGCATGTCGAAGCGGTACAGCCGGTTGCGCCAGGCGAGCCGCCGGGTGTCGGGCATGTCAGGACCTGCTGGCCTTCTCGGCCTCCTTGACCGCCTCGGCCCACGCGGCGTCCGGCTTGAGCGTCCCGTTCTCCACCCGCCGGATGACGTTCTCCACGTTCACCCGCGTCGGCCCGTTCTTCTTGCCCTGGTACTGCGGAGTGAGGCCCTGCGCCATCTTCGGGAAGATCTGCCCGACCGGGGCGTCGTTGAAGAACGGGTTCTTGAACTCGGCGATCGCCGGGTCGGCGTAGAGGGCCGGCTGCGAGGGCAGGTTGCCGACCTTCTTGAAGATCTCGATCTGCTGCTCCGGCTGGACCAGCCACTCCAGGAGCTTGTACGCCTCGTCGACGTTCTTGCTCTGCTTGGGGATGGTCAGGAACGAGCCGCCCCAGTTGCCACCGCCACCGGGCACGGCCGCGATGTCCCACTTGCCCTCGGTGCCGGGGGCGGTGTCCTTGATGTGGCCGAGCATCCACGCCGGGCAGGCGAGGACGGCGAACGCGCCGCTGGTGAAGCCCTTGTCCCAGTCGGCCTGGAAGCTGACCAGCTTGGCGGAGATGTCGGCCTGCAGCGCCTTGACGGTGTAGTCGAAGGCGACCTTCGGGCCGCCGTCCATCTGCAGCTGCTCCTGCTCGTTGTAGAAGCCGGTCTGCTGCTGGCCGAGGATCGGGTTGAACAGGTTCGTCCCGGAGTCGATGAACTTCTTCTTGGTCTTGCCGGTGTACTGCTGGCCGACCTCGATGAACTTGTCCCAGGTGGGCCAGAGCGCGGAGACCTGGTCGCGGTCGGTGGGCAGCCCGGCGGCCTTAAACAGGTCGGTCCGGTAGCACATGGCCAGGCCGCCGACGTCGGTGCCGAGGCCGATCTGGGTCTTGCCGTCGGCGGAGAGCGTCTGCTTCCACTTCCACGGCAGGTACTTGCTCTCGAACGACCCGGCGCCCTTGTCCAGCAGGTTGACGAACTTGTCGGACTGGCCGCGGAACTGCACGACGTAGCCCTCGTCGATGGCGGCGATGTCCGCCGCGCCCGAGCCGGCGACCAGCTTCTTCTGCAGGTCCTCGTGCTGGGCGTTGTACTCGCCCGAGTTGAGCTGGATCTTGACGTTGGGGTGCTCGGCCTCGTACTTGGCCTTGAGGTCCTGAAGCCCGAAGTCACCCCAGAAGTTGATCTTAAGGGTGACCGCGCCGCCACCCGCGTCGTCACCGCCGGTGGTGCTCCTGCCGCTGCACGCGGCCACCATGGTCAGGCTGACCGCGCCCACGGCGACCGCGCGGGCCCAGTGACTCCAGGACCGTCTCATGTCATCCTCCGAGCAAGATGGGAACGCTCCCGACATCGAGAGACGTTGACTGAACCGGATAAGTGACGCCACCGTACGGGCCGACCTGAACAGTGTCAACGGCTGGTTAACGACGTGCCCGTTCCGTAACTTTCCGGCCGCCCTCCGAGGCTTAACCGCGCAAGCATCGCCCCGGCCGGCACGGCGGGACGGTCCCGGCCCCGACCGGCGGCCGACCCTGTTGCAGTAGCGTGAGGGCCGCCGGTCACCCCGGCACCGCGCACCCGCCGCAGGGGCGGGCCGAGCAAGTGGAGGAACACGCCGGTGAAGCGGCCGACCATCGCCGACGTCGCGCGGCGGGCCGGGGTCTCCAAGGGCGCTGTCTCGTACGCGCTGAACGGGCAGCCCGGCGTCTCCGAGGCGACCCGCCAGCGCATCCTGGCCATCGCCGCCGAGATCGGGTTCAGCCCGAGCAGCGCCGCCCGGGCGCTCTCCGGTGCCAGCGCCAACGCCGTGGGCCTCGCCCTGTGCCGGCCGGCCCGGATACTCGGCATCGAGCCGTTCTTCATGGAGCTGATCAGCGGCGTCGAGGCCGAGCTGTCCGCCCGCTCGTACGCGCTGACCCTCCAGGTGGTGGCCGACCAGGACGCCGAGATCGCGGTCTACCGCCGCTGGTGGGCCGAGCGCCGCGTCGACGGGGTCTTCGTCTGCGACCTGCGCACCGACGACCGGCGGGTGCCGGCGCTGGAGGAGCTGCAACTGCCGGCCGTGGTGATCGGCGGCCCCGGGCACACCGGCGGACTGGCCCACGTCTGGTCCGACGACGCCACGGCGCTGGTCGAGACCGTGGAATACCTGGTCGCCCTCGGTCACCACCGCATCGCCCGGGTCGGCGGCCTGCCCTCGCTGCTGCACACCGAGGTCCGCAGCGACGCCTTCACCGAGGTGTGCGGGCGGCTCGGGCTCGACGAGTCGGTCACGGTCTGGTCGGACTACACCGGCGAGGAGGGGGCCCGCGCCACCCGGCGGCTGCTCAGCTCCCCGCACCGCCCCACCGCCGTCATCTACGACAACGACGTGATGGCGGTGGCGGGCCTGTCCGTGGCCCAGGAGATGGGCCTGGCGGTCCCCGGCGACCTGTCCATCGTCGCCTGGGACGACTCGCCCCTGTGCCAGCTCGTGCACCCGCCGCTGACGGCGCTGGGCCGGGACATCCCCGCGTACGGGGCGCACGCCGCCCGGCAGCTGCTCCAGGTGATCGCGGGCGAGCCGGTCAGCGGCGTGCAGGGCGAGACGGCGCACCTGACCCCCCGGGGCAGCACCGCACCGCCCCGGGTCACCACGCCGCCCCGGGCGCGGTGACCCGGAGCCGATCGGACCAGGAGCGACTGAACCGGTTAAGTGGTCACTGGGAGGCGGACGGGAACTCCGCGAAGTACGCCTCCACCCGCTCGGCCGTCGCCGGGCGGGCCAGCGCGTGGCCCTGCCCGTACCGGCAGCCGGCCCGCGCCGCCGCGTCCACCAGCGCCGGGGTCTCCAGCTCCGCCGCGACGACCTCCAGGCCGAGCCGTTCGCCGAGGCCGACCACCACGTCGGTCAGCAGCAGCCGCCGCCCCGCCCCGGCCGCGCCGGCCCCGGGTGGGCACGACGCCGCCGGGGCCAGCTTCAACAGGTCGACCGGGAGCCGGCGAAGCTGGGCCAGCGAGGCGTACTCGGCCCGGAACCCGTCCAGCGCCGTGCGGACGCCGAGCGACCGCAGCCCGGCGAGCCGGGCCACCACCACGGGCAGCTCCGGGCCGACGCGCGGCTCGGCCACCTCGACGACCAGCCGGTCGGCCGGCACCCCGTGCGTGGCCAGCACCGCCGCTGTGCGCTGGAGGAAGTCGGGCGCGGCCAGCTCCCTCGGGGTGACGTTCACCGACATCCACAGCCGTCGGCCGCCGGCCGACCAGTCGGCGAGCTGGCGGCACGCCCGGTCCAGCACCCAGCGGCCCACCTCGCCGATCAGGTCCAGGTCCTCGGCGACCGGCAGCAGCTCGGCCGGCAGCACCGTGCCCAGCACCGGGCTGCGCCAGCGCAGCAGCGCCTCCGTGCCCACCGGCAGCCGGTCGGCCAGCCCCAGCACCGGCTGGTAGACCAGGTCCAGCTCGCCCCGGGCCACCGCGCCGGGCAGCTCCCGCTCCAGGTCGAGCCGGCGCACCAGCTGTTCCTCCAGGTACGCGTCGTACCACTCGATGCGGTCCCGCCCGAGCTGGGCCGCCCGGCGGCGGGCCAGGTCCGCCTGGCGCAGCACGTCGTCGGGCCCCGCGCCACAGGCCTCGGCCAGGCCGATGTTCGCCTGCAACCGGACCTCGCCGTCGCCCCCCATCCGGTACGGCTCCGCCAGCGCCGTCAGCAGCCGGGTGCCCAGCGCGTACGCGAGCACCGGGCCCGCGTCGGTGAGCACCCCGAACTCGTCGCCCACCAGCCGGGCCACCAGGTCCTCCGGGCCAGCCACCGCGCGCAGCCGGCGGGCCACCTCGACCACGACGACGTCGCCGAACGCGTGCCCGTGACCGTCGTTCACCGCGCCCAGGCCGTGCAGGTCGACCACCAGCAGCGCCCCCGACCCGCCCCGGCGGGCGCGCAGCTCGCGCAGCAGCTCCCGCCGGTTGGCCAGCCCGGTGAGCTGGTCGGTCGCGGCGAGCTGGTGCACCGCGCGCTCCAGCCGGCGGCGCTCGCCGACGTCGCGCACGTGCAGCACGAGGGCGTGGACCTCGGGCACCGCGCGCTGGTCGCTCACCGTGGACTCGGTCTCCCGCCACGCCCCGTGCCCGTCGCGCATCCGCGCCGGCAGCAACGTCGGCCGGTCGCCGGCGAGCACCCGATCGAGCAGCCGCGCGACCCGCGGCGCGTCGTCCGGGTGCAGCAGGTCGGCGAAGTGCCGGCCGAGCACGTCGGCGTCGGTGAAGGCGAACAGCCGGGCCGCCGCCGGGGACTGCCAGCGCACCCGCAGCGCGCCGTCCAGCAGCAGGATCAGGTCGTTACCGCCGGAGACCAGGGCGCGGAAGTGCGCCTCCTGCGCGGCGAGGCGGCCGGCGTACCGGCGGTTGTCGGTGGCGGAGATCAGCTCCCGGACGACCAGCGGGGGGATCACCGCGAGCCCGAGCAGGACCGTGCCGGGGGTGAACGCGCCGTACATGGCCAGGTGCGCGCCGGCGGCCAGGGTGGCGATGCCCGCCGGCGCGCTGACCCGGGGCCAGACCGGCGGCGGGCACCCCGCCCGCCTCGGGTCGCCACCGGCCACCCGCTCGACCCCGGCGGCGGTGAGCAGCACGCCGGCCACCAGCGGCGGCACGGCGGCCAGGGCCGCCCGGTCCGGCGCGTCGTAGGCCAGCAGCACGATCAGCGCGAGCAGGCCGAACTGGGCGGCCCCGGTGCCGAGGAGGCAGATCGCCGCGCCCGGGCGGCGCCGCCAGTCGGCCAGCGCCGCCACGCCGACCGCCGCGAAGCCGAACCCGCCGGACGCCACCGCGATCCGGGCGGCGAGCGGGGCCTGCTCCGTCGGCAGCAGCACCCAGGCGGCGAAGTGCAGGCTCACGCCCAGGCTGACGATGTCCGTCGCGTGGCGCACCCGGGCGCGCACCGCCAGCCGGGAGCGGCCGGGCAGCAGGAGCAGCCCGACGGTGTGCAGCACGGCGGCGAGGCCGAGCCCCGCCGCGCCGACGGCGACCCGCAGGCCGGCGGCGGTGAGCGGCAGCACCGCGACGGTCAGCCCGACGGTAAGCACCGCCGCGTGGAGCAGCCCGGCGGCGGGCCGCACCCGAGGGCCACGCCGTGGGCCGGGCGGGTCGCCGCCGCCCCGGGGCGGGACGACCAGCCGGGACAGGCGGGCCCCGGCGAGGGCGCTGCCGGCCGCCCCGGCGAGCGCCACCACGGCCAGCGGCGGAACCACGCCGGCCAGCCCGGCGGCGACGAGCAACGCCACCGCCGCCAGCACCAACAGGTCGGCGGGGCGCAGGCGGGAAACGCCTGAGGGGTACGCGACGGGCACGGCGGTCGCCTTCGGGAGGGGGCACGGGCGGGCGCGACGCGGCGGGTCAGCCCGCCCAACAAGAGTGAACGATTCATCGTCACCGGCGGACGCGGGCGCGGCGGGCCGGGCGGGCGTGATTCGAGTCACTGCGGCCCGCCGGCACCCGACGCCCGCCCGGTGGGCCACACCGGCCGGATGGGATCATCTCCGGGTGCCTACCGAGACCGTCCGCTTCCGCCACAACCAGGCGATCCTGGTCGCGGCGGTGATCGCCTTCATCGGGGCCCTGCCGCTGGCCAGCGTCGGGTGGTATTTCGGGCCCGTGCTGCTCGTCCCGCTGGCGGCCGGGGTCTGGGCCTGGCGGGCCGGCACCGAGGCCGACGCCCGGGAGCTGCGCCTGCGCGCGCTGGCCGGGCAGCGCCGCGTCGCCTGGGAACGGATCGTCGAGCTGGGCGCCGACGCCCGGGGCCGGGCGGTCGCCCGGCTCGACGACGGCGAGCTGCTCGTGCTGCCCGGGGTGCGCGGCACCGAGCTGCCCCGGCTCGTCGCGGTCACCGGCCAGACCCTGCCCGGCCGGGCCGCCTGACGCCGTCTCCCGGTGGGCCTGCGGGGCCGGCGGTTCAGTAGCCGTCCGCCACCGTGTTCACCAGCGGCTCCCCCGCGGCGAGGCGCCGGACCTGCTCCCCCACCAGCCGGTACGCCCGGGGCAGCAGCCCGCGCACCGAGCCGCCGACGTGCGGGGTGAGCAGCACGTTCGGCAGCTCCCACAGCGGATGCCCGGCGGGCAGCGGCTCCGGGTCGGTGACGTCCAGCGCGGCCCGCAGCCGGCCGGTGACCAACTCGGCGACCAGCGCGTCGGTGCGGGCCACCGGGCCGCGCGCGGCGTTGACCAGCAGCGCGCCGTCGGGCATCGCGGCGAGGAACTTCTCGTCGACCAGGCCGCGCGTCGCGTCGGTCAGCGGCACCAGCAGCACCACCACGTCGGCCTCGGGCAGCAGCGTGGGCAGCTCGTCGACCCCGTGCACCCCCTCGGCGGGGCGGGGCGTCCGGGCGACCAGCGTGAACGTCACCTCGAACGGGGCCAGCCGGGCCCGCACCGCCGCGCCGATCGAGCCCGCGCCGACGATCAGCACCCGCTTGCCGGCCAGCTCGTCGGTCGGGCAGAACCGGTCGTACGCCCACTCACGGCGGGACTGGGCGAGGGCGAAGGCGGGGAAGCCGCGCACCTGCGACAGGATCGCGGCGGCCACCCACTCGGCCGTGCCCGAGTCGTGCACACCGCGCGCGTCGCAGAGCGTCACCCCGGGCGGCACCCGGCCCGCCCAGACGTCCGCGCCGGCCGAGAGGAGCTGCACCACCCGCAGGTCGGGCAGCTCGCCGAGCAGGGCGGTGGTGTTCCCGGTGGAGAGGAACGGCGGCACCCAGAACCGGACGCCGGCCGCCCCGGCCAGGAGCCGCGACGGGTCCTCGGCGACCTCGACGGTGACCCCGGGCGGCACGTCGCCGAGGAGGGCGCGGCCGGCGGGGTGCGGGATCCATACCTTCACGGACGCCGACGATAGCCGGTGCGGGCCCCGTCACGGCACGGCCGGGGCGGCTAGGCTGGGCCGGGTGAGCACCGGAGCCCCGTACCCCCGCAAGAACCCGCTGCGGGCGGTCGTCGCGGCGTCCTGCGCGGCGCTGCTGCTGGCCGCCGCCGGGTGCAGTTTCGGCGAGCCGGAGCCGGACCCGGCCGGCGAGCCGCCCAACCTGCCCACCCCGTCGGCCTCCGTGCCCACCGGCGCCGGCCAGCAGGTGGTCACCACCGTGCTGGCCAAGGGGCTGCGGGTGCCGTGGGGCCTGACGTTCCTGCCCGACGGCGGCGCGCTGGTCACCGAGCGGGACAGCGGCCGGATCCTCCAGGTCGGCCCCGGGTCCGGGCGCGACGGGCTGACGGTCACCGCCGTGCGCACCGTTCCCGGCGTGGTGCCCGGCGGCGAGGGCGGGCTCATGGGGATCGCCGTCTCCCCCGACTACGCGACCGACCAGACGATCTTCGTCTATCACACCGCCGAGGACGACAACCGGATCGTCAAGCTGGACCTGGACGGGGCGCCCACCCCGATCCTGACCGGCATCCCCAAGGCCGGCATCCACAACGGCGGCGGGCTCGCCTTCGGCCCGGACGGCTTCCTCTACGCCAGCACGGGCGACGCCGGCAACCGGGAGGCCGCGCAGAACCAGAAGAACCTGGGCGGCAAGATCCTGCGGATCACCACCGCCGGCAAGCCGGCCCCGGGCAACCCCTTCGCCGGCTCCCCGGTCTGGTCCCTGGGCCACCGCAACGTGCAGGGCCTGGCCTGGGACACCGGCAAGCGGATGTACGCCGTCGAGTTCGGCCAGAACACCTGGGACGAGATCAACCTGATCACCAAGGGCGGCAACTACGGCTGGCCCCAGGTCGAGGGCCAGGCCGACGACCGGCGGTACGCCGACCCGCTGGTGCAGTGGCGCACCTCCGACGCCTCCTGCTCGGGCCTCGCGGCGGCCGAGCGGCTGCTGGTCACCGCCTGCCTGCGCGGGCAGCGGCTGTGGCTCGTCGAGCTGACCGACACGGGCACCGTGCTCGGCCAGCCCCGGGAGCTGCTCACCCGCCGGTACGGCCGGCTGCGCGGCGCGATCGCCGCCCCCGACGGGTCGATCTGGGTCACCACCTCCAACCACGACGGGCGGGGCCAGCCGGCCCCCGAGGACGACCGGATCCTGCGCCTCGTCTTCACCGACGGGGGCGCGGGCCGCAGCTGACCCACCGCCGGACGCGCCGGTATCCCGGGTTTGCCAAGATCCTTCACTGGGCAGGTCAGAATCTCAGCATGGACGGGCAGGAGAACGAACAACGCAGCGCCGGCGAAGCCGCGCCCCGGGCGGCCTGGCGCGGCCGGGTCCGCCGGGTCGGGGTGGTCCTCGCCGTCCTGGTGATCGCCCTGGCCGGGGCGGTCATCGGCACCCTCGCCGGCGGGCGGGTGCACACCGACATCGGGCCGTTCCGCGCCGAGCTGAGCCTCACCCCGGCGCTGGAGGGCGGCACCACCGTCGACATCCCGCCGCTGGGCGCGCTCCAGCTCGACAGCCACGACGGGCCCACCCACCTCACCGTGGGCCTGGGCGCGCTCGACCAGGGGCGCACCGAGGCGCTGATCGACGACCCGGCGAGCATCAGCCGGGCCAGCCAGTCCGCCGTCACCGACGTCCGCAACGGGGTGCTGCGCCTCGGGCTGCGCACCGTCGGCGCGGCGGTGCTGGTCACCCTCGTCCTCGCCGGGCTGGTGTTCCGGAACACCCGGCGCACCGCCTGGGCCGGCGGGCTGGCCCTGGCCGTCACCGCCGGCAGCCTCGGCCTGGCCGCGTCCACCATCCGCCCGCAGGCGATCGAGGAGCCCCGGTACGAGGGGCTGCTGGTCAACGCCCCCGCGATCGTCGGCGACGCCCGGCGGATCGCCAACGACTACACCAAGTACGCCGAGCAGCTCCAGCGCCTCGTCGGCAACGTCAGCCAGCTCTACACCACCGTCTCCGCGCTGCCGGTGTACGAGCCGGCGCCCGGCACCACCCGGGTGCTGCACGTCTCCGACATGCACCTCAACCCGACCGGCTGGCAGCTCATCCGCACGGTCGTGGAGCAGTTCGGCATCGACGTGGTGATCGACACCGGCGACATCACCGACTGGGGCAGCGAGCCGGAGGCGTCGTTCGTCGGGTCGATCGGGCTGCTCAAGAAGCCGTACGTCTACATCCGGGGCAACCACGACTCGGGCAAGACGGCTGCGGCGGTGGCCCAGCAGCCCAACGCGATCGTGCTGAACAACTCGACCACCACCGTCGCCGGGCTGACCATCGCCGGCATCGGCGACCCCCGGTTCACCCCCGACAAGGAGACCTCGCCGGCCGGCAGCGGCCTCACCAGCGAGGTGGCCGCCCAGGTGATCGGGGCCGGCGAACAGCTCGCCACCACCGTGCGTAAGTCGCCCAGACCGGTGAACATCGCGCTGGTGCACGATCCGGCGTCGGCGGGGCCGCTGTCGGGCACCTGCCCGCTGGTGCTCGCCGGGCACACCCACGCCCGGCAGGTCTCCAAGCTGCCGCAGGCGGCGGGCCAGATGCCGACGCAGCTCATGGTGGAGGGGTCCACCGGCGGCGCGGGCCTGCGCGGCCTGGAAGGCGAAAAGCCCACCCCGCTGTCCATGACGGTGCTCTACTTCGACAAGGACAAGCTGCTCCAGGCCTACGACGACATCACCGTCGGCGGGACCGGCCAGGCGCAGGTCAACCTGGAGCGGCACGTGGTGCAGAACCCGAAGGCCGGCGACCAGGTGCCGGTCACCCCGACCCCGACCCGCTGACCCCGCGGTAGCCGCTGCACCCCTCCCCCGCAGGCTTGCGGCTTGCAGGCTTGCGGCCTCTGGCCTGCGGCCACAGCCGACCGTGGCATTGCGTAGCCGGGCCACGCCTACCAACCAACCTCGTCGGCCGCTTTGCTCTGCACCCATCGACGCAACAGTCACCCTCGGCAATCACCTCCCGCCGAGGCCAGCTCGGGGGCCGCCGACCTTTCCGCTGGTCACTGGCAGTGTTGCGTCAGTGGGTGCAGAGCAAAGGGAACACGGGGCGGGGTGGGGTCGACCGGGAGAGTCACAGAAGGCGACGGAACGGCACAGAACACGGAGCGCGACGAACCAGGGGCCGGCGAGGCGGGGCGCAAGCGGGGGCGGGAGCGGGGGGCGAGGGGCGAGGCGGGGTCAGCGCAGGGAGAGGGCAGCCAGGGCCGCGTTGACGATGCTGCCGGGCAGCAGGTCGTGCAGCTCGTACAGCTCGCGGACGCTGCCGGACTGGCCGAACTCGTCCACCCCCAGCGGCACCGCCGGGGCGCCGACGGCCGAGCCGAGCCAGGCCATCGCGTGCGAGGCGGCGTCGTGGACGGTCACCACCGGCACCCGGTCGGCGAACGCCGAGCGCAGCGCGCCCGGCACGCTCGGCACGGTGGCCGTCCGCACGCCCTGCCGCAGGGTGCGCTGCCAGGCCCGGTAGAGGCGGTCCAGGCTGGTCACGTCCACCACGTGCGCGGCCACGCCCTCCTCGGCCAGCTCGGCGGCGGCGGCCAGCACCTCCGGCAGCACCGCGCCGGAGGCGGCGAGTTGCACCACCGGCGCGTCGGCCAGCTCCGGATGCGCCGCGTGCGCGTCGACCAGCCGGTACGCCCCGGCGACCGCCTGCCGGCGCAGCACGGCGTCACCGAGCCGGGCCCGGGCCGCCTCGAACGGCGCCTGGTCGATCGGGCGGGTACTGAGCCGGAAGTAGTACGCCCCGTCCTCGGCCGGCGCGGCGGTGCTGGCCGGCGTCCCCCCGGCGGCGATCTGCCCGAGGGCGTCGCAGAGCAGCCAGTCGAGGGTGGCCGCGTACGCGGGCTCGACGAACGTCACCCCGGGCAGCTCCAGCCCCACCGACGCGGTGATCGTGGACTGGTGCGCGCCGCCCTCGGGAGCCAGGGTGATGCCCGACGGGGTGCCGGCGACCACGAACCGGGAGCCCGAGTAGGTGCCGTAGAGGAACGCGTCCAGGCCGCGCAGCACGAACGGGTCGTAGACCGTGCCGACCGGCAGCAGCGGCTGCCCCGACAGGTCCCACGACAGGCCGAGCTGGCCGAGCAGCAGGAACAGGTTCATCTCGGAAATGCCCAGCTCGATGTGCTGCCCAGCGGGGCTCTCGGTCCAGCGCAGCATCCGGTCCTCCGTCCAGGACCGCTGCTCGGTGGGGGCGAACACCCCGGTCTTGTTGATGAACCCGGCAAGATTCGTGGAGGTGGCCACGTCCGGCGCGGTCGTCACCAGGTAGGGGGCGACACCCTCGTCGCGGGCCAGCTCCACCAGCACCCGACCGAAGACCTCCTGGGTGGAGACGGGCCGGTTCGCGCGTACCCTCGTGGTTTCCGGGACGGTGACCGGCAGCGCCCGCTCGGCCGGCGGTCGGGACAGCGCCTCCCGGCGCGCGCCGGCCCGGATGCCGGCCGCCGACCCCGGGTCGAGGCGGTCCCACTCGGTGGCGGGGGTCAGGCCGTGGGCGGCGCGCAGCGCGTCGACCTGATCGGTCGTGAGCAGCGCCGAATGGTTGCGCGGATTGCCGGCGATGGGCAACCCCCAGCCCTTGACCGTGTACGCGAAGACGACGCTGGGCCGGTCGGTGACCGCGTCGCACTGGGCGTACGCGTCGAGCATCGCCGCCAGGTCGTGCCCGCCCAGGTCGGTGACCAGCGGGGCCAGCTCGGCGTCGGCGACGTCGGCGATCAGCTCGGCGATCCCGGCCGGCGCGCCGTCGCAGAACCGTTCCCGCAGCGCCGGCCCGGCCAGCCCGAACAACGACTGGTACTGCTCGTTGGGCATCGCGTCGATCCAGTCGCGCAGCGCCTCCCCGCCCGGCCGGGCGTACGCCCGCGCGAGCCGACGGCCGTACTTGACCTCGACGACATGCCAACCGGCGGCCTCGAACTGGCCGCGCCACTGGTTGATCCGCACCCCCGGGACGACCCGGTCGAGGGACTGCCGGTTGAAGTCGACCAGCCACAGCACGTTGCCCAGCCCGGTGGTCGCCGGGTCGGCGACGGCCTCCCAGATGTTGCCCTCGTCCAGCTCGGCGTCGCCGATCAGGGCGACGAACCGGGAGCGGGGGCGCGCGCCGAAGTGCGCGTCGACGTACCGGCGGGTGACGGCGGCGAACAGCGGCGCGGCGGCGCCGAGGCCGACCGAGCCGGTGGAGAAGTCGACGCCGTCGGGGTCCTTCGTGCGCGACGGGTACGACTGGAGGCCGCCCCGGGCGCGCAACCGCGTCAGGTACGACCGGTCGAGGTTGCCCAGCAGGTACTGGATCGCGTGGAACACCGGCGAGGCGTGCGGCTTCACCGCGACCCGGTCGGCGGCGTCGAGGTGGGCGAACCACAGCGCGGTCATCGCGGTCACCAGCGACGCGCTGGACGCCTGGTGCCCGCCGACCTTCACC
Source organism: Micromonospora sp. NPDC057141 (assembly GCF_042670805.1). NCBI lineage: Bacteria > Bacillati > Actinomycetota > Actinomycetes > Micromonosporales > Micromonosporaceae > Micromonospora > Micromonospora sp. NPDC057141. Next base: position 70,104 of record NZ_JBHUVA010000005.1, read on the forward strand.
CCGTCGCCGGTGTCCCGGTCGTGGTTGGCCGAGTCGACGATGCGGGTGGCGAGCCAGAGCACCCGCCGCTGGATCTCGTCGAGGACGTCGAGGTCGTACTGGTTCACGGTGGCTCCATCCGGGCGTCGCCGTTGACGCCCTTCGAGGGGGAATGCAGCGCTCGTTACGCCTCAGGCGCTGAGGCGGGAGAGGATCAGGTCGCGGACCGTCTTCGCGTCGGCCTGGCCGCGGGTGGTCTTCATGACCGCGCCGACCAGCGCGCCCGCCGCCGCGACCTTGCCGCTGCGGATCTTCTCGGCGATGTCCGGGTTGGCGGCGATCGCCTCGTCCACGGCGGCGGTGAGCGCGCCGGTGTCGGAGACGACCTCCAGGCCCCGGTTGGTCATGATCTCCGTCGGCGAGCCCTCGCCGTCCACCACGCCCTCCAGGACGGTGCGGGCCAGCTTGTCGTTGAGCTTGCCGGCGTCGACGAGGCCCTGCAGCTCGGCGACCTGGCGCGGGGTGGCCCCCACGTCGGCCAGCTCCCCGCCGGTCTCGTTGGCCCGGCGGGACAGCTCGCCCAGCCACCACTTGCGGGCGGCGGCGGGGGTGGCCCCGGCGGCGACGGTGGCCTCGATCAGCTCGACCGCGCCGGCGTTGAGCACCGACTGCATGTCCGCGTCCGACAGGCCCCACTGCTCCTGGAGGCGGCGGCGGTGCAGCCGGGGCAGCTCCGGCAGGGCGGCCTTCAGCTCGGCCACCCAGGCCGCGTCCGGGGCGAGCGGCACCAGGTCCGGCTCCGGGAAGTAGCGGTAGTCCGTCGCGGTCTCCTTCGACCGGCCCGGGGTGGTGTCGCCGGTGTCCTCGTGGAAGTGCCGCGTCTCCTGGGTGATCCGGCCGCCCGCGTCGAGCACCGACGCCTGGCGCAGCATCTCCGAGCGGACCGCCCGCTCCACCGAACGCAGCGAGTTGACGTTCTTGGTCTCGGTGCGGGTGCCCCACTCGTCGCCGGGCAGGTTGAGGGAGGTGTTGACGTCGCAGCGCAGCGACCCCTCCTCCATCCGCACGTCGGAGACGCCCAGCGAGCGGATCACGTCGCGCAGCTCGGCGACGTACGCCCGGGCCACCTCGGGGGCCAGCGCCCCGATGCCGGGGACCGGCTTGGTGACGATCTCGACGAGGGGAATCCCGGCCCGGTTGTAGTCGACCAGCGACTCCGTCGCGCCGTGGATGCGACCGGTGGCCCCGCCGACGTGCAGGGTCTTGCCGGTGTCCTCCTCCAGGTGCACCCGCTCGATGCCGATGCGGACCAGCTCGCCGCCCACCTCGACGTCGAGGTAGCCGTCGACGCAGAGCGGCTCGTCGTACTGGCTGATCTGGAAGTTCTTCGGCATGTCCGGGTAGAAGTAGTTCTTCCGGGCGAACCGGCACCACGAGGCGATCGAGCAGTTGAGCGCGAGGCCGATGCGGATCGTCGCCTCGATGGCCGCGGAGTTGGCCACCGGCAGCGACCCGGGCAGGCCCAGGCAGACCGGGCAGACCCGGGTGTTCGGCTCGCCACCGAAGTCCGTCGGGCAGCCGCAGAACATCTTGGTGTTCGTGCCCAGCTCGACGTGGGTCTCCAGGCCGATCACCGGCTCGTAGCGGGCGACGACGTCGTCGTACGCGGGCAAGGTCGTCGTGGTCATCGGTGCTCCTACCTCACAGTGCCGGTGGGGTGAACGTGCCGACCGCGGACTCCAGCGCGGCGGCGACCCGGTACATCCGGTCGTCGGCCATCGTCGGGGCCATGACCTGGAGGCCGACGGGCAGCCCTTCGGAGAGCCCGCACGGCACCGAGATGCCCGGCCCGCCATACAGGTTGGTGGGGATGGTGAACAGGTCGGCCAGGTACATCTGGTACGGGTCGGAGGTGCGCGCGCCGATCGGGAACGCCACGAACGGGGTGGTCGGCGAGATCAGCGCGTCGACCCGCTCGAACGCGGCGGTGAAGTCGCGGGTGATCAGGGTGCGGACCTTCTGCGCCTGCCCGTAGTAGGCGTCGTAGTAGCCCGAGGAGAGGGCGTACGTGCCGAGGATGATCCGGCGCTTGACCTCGGGGCCGAAGCCGGCGTCCCGGGTCAGCGACATGACCTCCTCCAGCGACCGGTTGCCGTCGTCGCCCTCCCGCAGCCCGAACCGGACGCCGTCGAAGCGGGCCAGGTTCGAGGAGCACTCGCTCGGGGCGATCAGGTAGTACGCCGGCAGGGCGTACGTGAAGTGGGGGCAGGACACCTCGACGATCTCCGCGCCGAGCTTGGCCAGGGCGTCGACCGAGTCGCGGAACGCCGCCACCACGCCCGGCTCCGCGCCCTCGCCGGAGAACTCGGTGACCACGCCCAGCTTCACGCCGGTCAGGTCGCCGGTCGCGCCGAGCCGCGCGGCGGCCACCACGTCGGGCACCGGCTGCGGGATGGAGGTGGAGTCGCGCGGGTCGTGGCCGCCGATGGCCGCGTGCAGCAGCGCCGCGTCGAGCACCGTACGCGCGCACGGGCCCGGGGTGTCCAGGGAGGAGGAGAACGCCACCAGTCCGTACCGGGAGGTGCCGCCGTAGGTCGGTTTCGCGCCGACGGTGCCGGTGACCGCGCCCGGCTGGCGGATCGAGCCGCCGGTGTCCGAGCCGATGGCCAGGGGCGCCTCGTACGCGGCGAGGGCGGCGGCGCTGCCGCCACCGGAGCCGCCGGGGATACGGTCGGTGTCCCACGGGTTGCGGGTCGGCCCGTACGCCGAGTATTCCGTGGAAGAGCCCATCGCGAACTCGTCCATGTTGGTCTTGCCGAGCATCACGGTGCCGGCGGCACGCAGCCGCTCGACGATCGTCGCGTCGTACGGTGGGCGCCAGCCCTGAAGGATCTTCGACCCGACGGTGGTCGGTACGCCCTTGGTGGTGAGCACGTCCTTGACGGCGACCGGCACGCCCGCAAGGGGGCCGAGGTCTTCCCCGGCGGCCCGGCGCTCGTCGACGGCGCGGGCGGCGGCGAGCGCGCCCTCGTCGTCGACGTGCAGGAAGGCGTTCACCCTGCCCTCGACGGCGGCGATCCGGTCCAGGTGAGCCCGGGTCACCTCGACGGCCGAGGCTTCCCCGCCGGCGACCAGCGCGGCGATCTCCGCCGCGGTCTTCGTGATCAGCTCGCTCATGACGCCACATCCTCGTCCAGGATCCGCGGGACGCGGAACCGCTGCTCCTCGGCGTCGGGCGCGCCCGACAGGGCCTCGGCCGGGGTCAGGCCCGGCACCACCACGTCCTCGCGCAGCACGTTGGTCAACGGCACGGAGTGGGAGGTCGGCGGGATGTCCGCCGCGGCGACCTCGCCGACCTGGGCGACCGCCTGGAGGATCGTGTCGAGCTGGCCGGCGAAGGTGTCCAGCTCCTCCTCCGTGACGGCGAGCCGCGACAGTCGCGCGAGGTGCGCGACCTCCTCGCGGGAGATGGCGGCCATCAGTGCCCCCTTCTGGCTGTCCTGCTGCATCTGGCGGTGGCCCGCCGCACGCCGACAACGACGATGACGCGCGGTGACCGCAGCGAGTCTATTGCCCGGCACCGGCCGGGCGTCCCCGACTCCCCCCGCGACGGGCGCGGCGGCGGGGTCAGCGGGCCTGCGGGGGGCGGCTCTCCGCCTCGCGGGCGGCCGGCCGCAGCGGCCGGTAGCGGGCGAGCCAGGCGGTCAGCTCCCCGGCGGGCATGGGCCGGGCATAGAACCAGCCCTGTGCCACGTCGCAGCCGGCGTCGTGCAGCAGCCGCCACGTCCGCTCGTCCTCCACGCCCTCGGCGACGACCCGCAGGCCGAGCGCCGCGGCCAGCTCGATCATCGACCGGACGATCGCGGCGTCGTCGGCGTCCTCGGCCATCCCGAGTACGAACGACCGGTCCACCTTGACCTCCGACAGCGGCAGCCGGCGCAGATGTTGCATGGAGGAGTAGCCGGTGCCGAAGTCGTCCAGGGCGATGGCCACGCCGATGGCGTGCAGCCGCGAGATGGTGGCCAGCACCCGGCGGGGGTCGGCCATCAGCGCACCCTCGGTGATCTCCAGTTGCAGCCGGTCGGGCCGCACCCCGTAACGGGTGAGCCGGTCGGCGATCTGGTCGGCGATCTCGCCGGTGTGCAGGTCCCGGACGCTGACGTTGAGCGCGGCCCGCAGCGTGATCCCGGCCGCTGACCACTTCGCCAACTGCTCCACCACGTCGTCGACGACCCGGCGGGTGAGCAGCCGCATCACGGCGCTCTGCTCGGCGACCCGGATCAGCTCCTCCGGGTCGACCATGCCCCGGCGCGGGTGCCGCCAGCGCAGCAGCGCCTCCACGCCCACCACCTCACCGGTGGCGATGGCGACCTGGGGCTGGTAGTACATGGTGATCCGCCCGGCGCCGTCCGCGCCGTGCGCCGGCTCGACCTGAGGCACCGGCCCCGCCCCGTCCGCTCCGTCCGGCTCGGCGGCGGCCTCGGCGGCCCGCCGGCGGATCGGGTCGGCGGCGGTGACGATCCGGTTGATCAGGTCGTCGGGGTGGCTCGGCTCCGCGCGTTGCCGGTGCCGGCGGGCCCGCCACCGACCCGGTCCGCCGGGCGCCGGCCGTCCCGCGTCGGCCGGGCCGCCCGCCGGCGGAGGGAGGGCCGCCGGCAACGCGGCACCGTCCCCACCGCGCGCCCCGACCGGCGCGTCGCGCTCCGCCGACCCGGCCGGCCCCGCCTCGAGTACGCGCCGCAGGTCGGCCAGGAGCCCGAGGCGCTCGGCGGAGTTGTGGTCGGACTCGGCGGCGTACACGGCGACGGTGTCGTTGCGGTGCTTGGCGTCGTACATGGCCACGTCGGCGTGGCGCATCAGGGTGGCGAAGTCCTCGCCGTGCTCGGGATACACGGCGATGCCGATGGAGCCGCCGACGTCCAGCGGCAGCCCGTCCAGCGGCACCGGCTCGGCGAGCGCGGCGACCAGCCGCTCGGCCGTCGCGCGGGCGGCGTCCACGCCGGTGAGCCCGGTGCTGACGATGGCGAACTCGTCCCCGCCGAGGCGGGCGAGCAGGTCCCGCTCCCCCACCGCGCCGGCCAGCCGGGCGCTGACCTCGATCAGCAGCCGGTCGCCGACGGCGTGGCCGAGCGCGTCGTTGACGTTCTTGAACCGGTCCAGGTCGATCAGCAGCAGCGCGAGGTGGGCGTCCGGTTCGTTGCGGGCGGACCGCTCGGCGTGCAGATGGACCTGCTCGGCGACCTCGGCCAGCAGCGCCTTGCGGTTGGGCAGGCCGGTGAGCGGGTCGAGCGCGCCGAGCTGTTCGGACTCGGCGGCGAGCCGGGCCATCCGGTATACCGCGAACAGGGGCACCAGCACCAGCGGGATCAGCGCGGCGCTGGCCCGGGCGGCGGCCACCAGCACCGGGGCGAGCAGCAGCAGCGACCCGGTGGAGAGCAGCTCGTATCCCAGGCCGGACCGCACGCCGGGCCACCAGCGGTCTGCGAAGCGCAGCCGGATGGCGGTGCTGACCAGGCCGTAGTTGACCGCGAACCAGACGGCGGTCGCCCCGCCCACCGCCAGCACGTCGACCGCGCGCAGCCGCCCGCCGTCGAAGATGCCACCCGGCCCCAGCCCGGTGACCGCCGAGGCGGCGGCGAGGGCGCAGGCGTACTGGGCGGCGTTGAAGCCGGACCGCCACGCGGCGTGCCCCATCCGCCAGCCGGAGACGACCACCGCCACGGTCTGCACGGCCACGGCGGGGCCCAGCCCCCAGCCGAGCAGGATGGCGAAGGTGAAGCAGGTGGACGGGAAGACCGCCGACGACTGCCGCCGCCCGGACGGCACGAACGGCCGCGCGTCGCAGACGATGGCGAGCGCCGCCATCGTCCAGAACGCCGCCGGCAGCTCGGCGAGCCGGCCCGCCAGCGCGGCCAGCGGCCCGGCGGAGAGCAGCACCGCCAGCGCGGCTACGGCGGCGACGAAGCCGAAGAAGGGCGTCACCCGCCCCGGTGGGACGGAGTTTCGCGGATCGGCGGCCTCCATCGCACCTCCCGAGCAGCGGCCACGGCGGGCCCTGCGCCCGCCGTGCCACCATGAAACGCCCTGGGTGCTGCTTTTCCGCGATGACAGCCACGAATCGGTCGTAGTCGTAACTAACTTGGTATACGCGGCCAGGTCCGGTCAAGGTGTACCAGCGCCCGCCCGTCGCGGGCCCGCCGCGCTCCCGCCCGGGTCACTCGCCGACCCGGGCCACCTCCCGGGCCGCGTCCGGGCCCTGGTCGAGCAGGACCCGGAAGCCGTCCTCGTCGAGCACCGGCACCTTCAGGGTGGCCGCCTTGTCGGCCTTGGAGCCCGGGTTGTCGCCCACCACCACGAAGCCGGTCTTCTTGGAGACCGAGCCGGTGACCTTGCCGCCCCGGACCTGGATCGCCTCGGCCGCCTGGTCGCGGGAGAACCCGCTCAGGGTGCCGGTCACCACGACCGTGAGCCCCTCCAGCGGGCGCGGCCCCTCGTCGCCGGCCTCCTCGGCCATCCGTACGCCCGCCTCGGCCCACTTGCGGACCACCTCGCGGTGCCAGTCCACCGTGAACCACTCGACGATGCTGGCCGCGATCGTCGGGCCGACGCCGTCGACCGAGGAGAGCTCCTCCTCGCCGGCCGCCTGGATCGCCGCCATCGACCGGAAGTGCCGGGCGAGGGCCTGGGCGGCGGTCGGGCCGACGTGCCGGATGGAGAGCCCGACCAGCACCCGCCACAGGTCGCGTTCCCGGGCCACGGCGAGGTTGTCGAGGAGCTTGGCGGCGTTGCTGCCGAGGCTGCCGTCCTTGTTGACGAAGAACGGCGACTGGGCCAACCGCTGCGCGTCGAGGCCGAACAGGTCGCCCTCGTCGGCGATGACCTGCGCGTCGAGCAGCGCCGCCGCGCCCTTGTAGCCGAGCACCTCGATGTCGAACGCGCCCCGGCCGGCCAGGTGGAAGACCCGCTCGCGCAGCTGCGCGGGGCAGCTGCGGCTGTTGGGGCAGCGGATGTCGACGTCCGCCTCCTTCTCCGGCCGCAGCGGGGTGTCGCAGGCCGGGCAGGTGGTCGGCATGACGAACGCGCGGGCGTCGGCGGGGCGCAGGTCGACCACCGGACCGAGCACCTCGGGGATCACGTCGCCCGCCTTGCGGATCACCACCGTGTCGCCGATCAGCACCCCCTTGCGCTCCACCTCGTGCGCGTTGTGCAGGGTGGCCTGGGCCACCGTGGACCCGGCGACCAGGACCGGCTCCAGGATGGCGTACGGGGTGACCCGGCCGGTGCGCCCGACGTTGACGGCGATGTCGAGCAGCTTGGTGTTGACCTCCTCCGGCGGGTATTTGAAGGCGATCGCCCAGCGCGGGGCCCGGCTGGTCGAGCCGAGCCGGCCCTGGATGGAGACCGGGTCCACCTTGACCACCACGCCGTCGATCTCGTGCTCGACGTCGTGCCGGTGCTCGGCGTAGTACGCGATGAACCCGGCGACGCCGGCCAGGTCGGGCACGACCCGCCAGCGGTCGCTGGTCGGCAGCCCCCACGCGCGCAGCGCCGCGTACGACTCGGACTGGGCGGTCGGGGTGTAGCCGCGCCGGGCGCCGATGCCGTGCACCACCAGCCGCAGCGGCCGGGACGCGGTGATCCGGGGGTCCTTCTGCCGCAGGCTGCCCGCGGCGGCGTTGCGCGGGTTCGCGAAGGGTGCCTTGCCCTGCTCGACCAGGCTCGCGTTGAGGTCGGCGAAGCCGGCGATCGGGAAGTAGATCTCGCCGCGCACCTCCACGAACTCGGGCACGTCGGGAAACTCGTCGGACGGCGTCAGCCGGGCCGGCACGTCGCGAATGCTGCGGACGTTGGCCGTGACGTCCTCGCCGGTGCGCCCGTCGCCACGGGTGGCGGCCCGGACCAGCCGGCCCTTCTCGTAGGTGAGGTTGATAGCCAGCCCGTCGACCTTGAGCTCGCAGAGGTAGGGCACCGGGCCGCCCGCGTCCCGCTCCACCCGCTCGGCCCAGGCCGCCAGCTCCTCGTCGGCGAACGCGTTGTCGAGGGAGAGCATCCGCTCGGCGTGGGTGACCGGCGTGAAGTCGGTGGAGAAGGTGCCACCCACCCGCTGGGTCGGCGAGTCGGGGGTGCGCAGCGCGGGGAACTCGGCCTCCAGGGCCTCCAGCTCGCGCAGCTGCCGGTCGAAGTCGGCGTCGGAGACGGTGGGGGCGTCCAGCACGTAGTAGCGGTACTGGTGTTCGGTCAGCTCCTGGCTGAGGGTGGCGTGCCGCTCCCGCGCCCCGGGGGTCGGTTCGGGGCCCGCCGCCGCCTCCTGCGCCGGGCTCACCTGCTGTGGAACGGCTTCCTCGGACATGCTGCCGGCTTCGGACACCGCATCGACCTCCCTGTTCACGCTACCCCCGCACCGTATCGGGACGGTGGGACAATCCGCGGCCTGCCCGCCCTTTCCCCTGCTGCTTCCCCGCCGCCCCGGCCTTCGCGCGCCGCGGCTGGTCCCCGGCTGGGTCCCACTGCTGCCGGCCCCTACGCAGCTGCCCCGTTCGTGCGCCCGGAGCCCGGCAGGGCATGCCGAGCCGAGCCGGGTGAGCCGGCCCCCAGCCCGGTGAGCTGACACGGCGTGCCCGGCCGAGTGGGCCGGCCTGCGCGAGCCGGCCCCCGTCGCGGCCCCGGTGAGCCGATCCACACCGCACGCGTCGCCACGCCCACCGCGGGCCGGCACCGCACACTATGCCGAAGACGCCTTCCAACCGGGCCAGCCCGCTGGCGGTAGCGCAAACGGGGCAGCTCCGTAGGGCGCGCATCAGCCTGTCTGCCCCGCGCCCCACCCCCGCGCACGTGAGCGGGGCGGCAACGGCCGGGACGGGCCGGCAGCCAGGGAGCCGGCAGTCGGGGGCCGGCCGAGGATCAGTCGAGGGGGGCGGCGAGGGCGGCGAGCTGGTCGGCGTACTCGATGCGGGTGGCCCAGTCGGCCGGCCAGGCCGGCAGGCCGTGCGCCGCGCCGACGAAGGCGCCGGCCAGGGCCGCGATGGAGTCCGAGTCGCCGGCGGTGGTCGCGCCTCGCGCCAGCGCGCCGACCGGGTCGTCGGCGTGCCACAGCGCGCAGAGCAGCGCGGTCGCCAGCGCCTCCTCGGCCACCCACCCCTCGCCGGTACGCCGGCACGGGTCGTCGCCGTCGTCCGGGCGGGTCAGGGTGGTGGTCAGGCGGCCCAGGGCGCCCAGGCACTCGTCCCAGCCGCGGGCGATGAACTCCTGCGGCGAGTCGACGCCGGGGCGCTGCCACAGGTCGCCGAGCCAGTCCGACCGGTAGACCCGGCGCTGCTCCCGGGCCCGGTCGGTGAGCAGCGCCGGCAGCTCGGCCAGCGCCGCGCCGTCGCGCAGCAGGCGGACCGCGTAGGCCGTCAGCTCGCTCGCCGCCAGCCCGGTGGGATGGCCGTGGGTCAGGCCCGCCTGGAGCTGGGCGAGACCGGCCAGGGTGTCCAGGTCGACGGCGAGCAGCCCGACCGGGGTGACCCGCATGTTGGCCCCGCAGCCCTTCGAGCCGGCCACGGTGGCCTCCTGCCAGCGCACCCCCCGGGACAGCTCGCCGCAGGCCCGCAGGCAGGTCATCCCGGGCGCACGGTTGTTGTCCGGGCTGACCGCCCAGGCCAGGAAACGCTCCCGCAGCAGCGGCTCGACCGCCGTGGGGGTGAACGCCGGCGCGTCGTGCAGCGCCCAGCCCACCGCGAGCGCCATCTGGGTGTCGTCGGTGACCAGCGCCGGGTCGCCCTCCAGCTCGCGGGGGCCGGACGGGCCGTACCGGCGGTGGATCTCGGCGACGGTCAGGAACTCGGTCGGGCGGCCCAGTGCGTCACCGTAGGCCAGGCCGAGGAGCGAGCCGGAGGCCCGCCGGAGCGAGGAGTCGATCACCCATGTGATCATGCCCCGCCCCGGCGATCCCCGCCATGCGACAGGGGCACCCGGCAGTGCGCGGGCAGGCGGGTCGGTCCCTGGAACCTCAGTCCTCGGCGAGTCGCCGGCCGGCGTCCCGGCACGCCGCGAGCACCGCCCGCACGTGCTGCGGGGTGGCCCCGGCCAGGCCGCAGGCCGGGGTGACCACCACCTGTTCGGGCAGCCGGCGGCGGGGAAAGCCGAGGCGGTCCCAGAGCTGACGTACCCGATCGGCGACCTGGGCGGAGGTCGGCGCGCGACCGCCCGGCGGCGGGGTGGCCGGCGCGGCGCCGGCCAGCAGCCCGAGCCCGGCGTCGATCGCCTCGCCGAGCGGGTCCAGGTCCTTGACCAGGCCGAGGTCCAGCGCGATCCCCGCCGCGCCGGTGGAACGGATCAGCTCCAGCGGAACCTCCGGCGCGCAGCAGTGCACCACGACAGGCACCCCGACGGCCTCGACCACCGTGCGCAGCAGGGCCGCCGCGTCGGGCTGCGGCACCGGCCGGTACGTGCCGAAGCCGCTCTCGGTGGGCACCCGCCCGGCCAGCACGGTCGGCAGGGACGGCTCGTCGAGCTGGAGCAGCACCGAGGCCCGGGGCAGCCGGCGGGCGACCGCCGCGACGTGGGCGCGCAGCCCTTCGGCGAGGGAGCCGGTGAGGTCGCGCACCGCGCCCGGGTCGCGCAGCATCCGGCCGCCGATCGGCAGGTCGAGGCCGGCGGCCAGGGTGTACGGGCCGGCGGCCTGCACCTTGACCGGGCCGGCGTACGCCTCGGCCTGCTCGGCGAGCTGGTCGAGGTCACGTTCCATCAGATCCCGGGCCCGGCGCAGGTCCCGCCCCGGGCGGGGGGCGACCCGCCAGCGGGCCGCGTACAGCTCGACGGGCAGCTCGACCAGCAGGCCGGCGGTGCGGCCGATCAGGTCCGCGCCGGGGCCGCGCGCCGGCAGCTCGGGCAGGTGGGGCAGGGCGGGCAGCTCCCCGAGGACGATCCGCTGCGCCTCTGCGATGTCGGTGCCGGGCAGCGAGCCGATGCCGGTCGCCGCGCCGACGGGCCAGGGCCACGCACTAGCTGTCACGGGCGAAGGGTACCGGCGATGGTGGCCGAGCCGAGCACCACGTCGCCGGCCGGGTCCGGCCGGTATGCCACGACGGCCTGGCCGGCGGCGACCCCGCGCACCGGGCGGCGCAGCTCGGCGCGCAGCGTGTCGCCGGCCAGCTCGACGGTGGCCGGGACCACGTCGCCGTGGGCGCGCAGCTGCACCTCGCACTCGATCGACCCGGCCGGTCGCTCGCCGCCCGTCCACACGGGACGCTCGGCGCGCACCGTGGAGACCTCCAGCGCCTCGGCCGGCCCGACGGTGACGGTGTTGGTCTTCGGGGTGATGGAGAGCACGTAGCGGGGGCGGCCGTCGGGGGCGGGCCGGTCCAGGTGCAGGCCGCGGCGCTGCCCCACCGTGTACGCGTACGCGCCGGTGTGGCTGCCGACGACCGCGCCGGTGAGGGCGTCGACCACCTCGCCCGGCGCCTCGCCGAGCCGGCCGGCGAGGAAGCCCCGGGTGTCGCCGTCGGCGATGAAGCAGATGTCGTGCGAGTCGGGCTTGTCTGCCACGGCGAGGCCGCGCCGGGCCGCCTCCTCGCGGACCTGGGCCTTGGTCGAGTCGCCGAGCGGGAAGACCGACCGGTCGAGCTGGGCGCGGGTCAGCACCGCGAGCACGTACGACTGGTCCTTGGCCGCGTCGACGCTGCGGCGCAGCAGCCCGTCGGGGCCGAGCCGCGCGTGGTGGCCGGTGACCACCGCGTCGAAGCCCAGCGCCACGGCCCGGTCCAGCACCGCCGCGAACTTGATCTTCTCGTTGCAGCGCAGGCAGGGGTTGGGGGTGCGGCCGGCCGCGTACTCGGCGACGAAGTCGTCGACCACGTCGGCGTGGAACCGGTCGGCCATGTCCCACACGTAGAACGGGATGCCGAGCACGTCGGCGGCGCGGCGGGCGTCCCGGGCGTCCTCCAGCGTGCAGCACCCGCGCGCCCCGCTGCGGTACGTCTGCGGGTTGCGGGCCAGCGCCAGGTGCACGCCGGTGACGTCGTGCCCGGCCTCCACGGCCCGCGCCGCCGCCACGGCGGAGTCGACCCCGCCGGACATGGCCGCCAACACCCTCACCGCGTCACGCTCCCTTCCCCTGCCCCGAGCCTACCGGCCCCCGCCCGCCGGCCCGGGGCAGCGGGGTCGCCGCAGGGCGCGGTCAGCGGGGGGTGCGCAGGGCGGCGGCGCGGCGGGCCCGCTCCACCGCCGCCGGCAGGGCCGCCACGAGCGCGTCGACGTCGGCCTGGTCGCTGGTGTGGCCGAGGGTGAAGCGCAGCGAGGAGCGGGCCCGGTCGTCGTCGGCGCCCATCGCGATCAGCACGTGGGAGGGCTGGGCCACCCCGGCCGAGCAGGCCGAGCCGGTGGAGCAGGCGATGCCCTGGGCGTCGAGCAGCAGCAGCAGCGCGTCGCCCTCGCAGCCGGGGAAGGAGAAGTGCGCGTTGCCGGGGAGCCGGTCGTCGGGGTCGCCGTTGAAGACCACCTCGGGCACGGCGTGCCGGACCCGCCGCACGAGGTCGTCGCGGAGGGCGGCGACGCGGGCCGCGTACTTCTGCTGGCCCTTGACCGCCGCCTCGACGGCGACCGCGAAGGCGACGATGCCGGCGGTGTCGAGGGTGCCGGAGCGCACGTCGCGTTCCTGGCCGCCGCCGTGCAGCAGCGGGGTGGCCGCGACGTCCCGGGCGAGCAGCAGCGCGCCCACCCCCGCCGGGCCGCCGAGCTTGTGCCCGGTGACCGTCAGCGCGGAGACGCCGCTGGCGGCGAAGTCGACCGGCACCTGGCCGACCGCCTGGATCGCGTCGGTGTGGAACGGCACCCCGTGCTCGGCGGCGACCGCGGCCAGCGCGGTCACCGGCTGGAGGGTGCCGACCTCGTTGTTGGCCCACATCGCGGTGACCACGGCGACGGCGTCGCCGTGCCCGGCCAGCTCGGCGCGCAGCGTCTCCGGGTCGAGCCGACCGGCGGCGTCCACCGGCAGCCAACCCACCTCGGCGCCCTCGTGGCCGGTCAGCCAGTCGACCGCGTCGAGGACGGCGTGGTGCTCGACGGCGCTGGAGACCACCCGGCGGCGGGCCGGGGAGTCGACCCGGCGGGCCCAGAAGATGCCCTTGACCGCGAGGTTGTCGCTCTCCGTCCCGCCACCGGTGAAGATCACCTCGGAGGGGCGGGCCCTCAGCGCGGCGGCCACCCGCTCGCGGGACTCCTCCACCAGACGGCGGGCGCGCCGGCCCGCCGCGTGCAGTGACGACGCGTTGCCGACCTCGCGAGCGGCGGCCACGTACGCCTCCAGTGCCTCGTCGAGCATCGGAGTCGTCGCCGCGTGATCCAGGTATGCCATCGCCGGTCAGCCTACTGACCGGGGTCGCGCCGGCCGGAGGCCGGAGGTCGCCCGGGTGTTCACCGACGGCCAACTGCACGTGGCGAATCTCCCGGCGGTCCCGGGGGACGCGCTGCTACCGTTGCCGCCGAGCAGTACGACGACAAGCCCGCCCGCTCCGGCGACAGCCTGCTCAGGGGCACCCTGACGGGCTGATCGGCGGGCCGGATCAGCTCCCCGGCCCGCCGATCAGCTCCCCTCGGCGTTGCGCCCGGGTCGCCCCGGGGCGCGGCTCACTTACGCTTGCGGATCTCCTCGGCAGCCTGCGGCACGACCTTGAACAGGTCGCCCACCACCCCGAAGTCGGCCAGCTCGAAGATCGGGGCCTCGCCGTCCTTGTTCACGGCGACGATGGTCTTCGAGGTCTGCATGCCGGCCCGGTGCTGGATCGCCCCGGAGATGCCCAGCGCCACGTAGAGCTGCGGGGAAACCGTCTTGCCGGTCTGCCCCACCTGGAACTGGTGCGGGTAGAAGCCGGAGTCGACGGCCGCGCGGGACGCGCCGACGGCCCCGCCGAGCAGGTCGGCCAGCTCCTCGACCAGCTTGAAGTTGTCGGCGTTGCCGACACCGCGACCGCCGGAGACGACCACGGACGCCTCGGTCAGCTCGGGACGGGAGCCCTTCTGCTCGGCGACCCGGTCGACGACCTTCGCCAGCTTGTCGGCCTCACCCACGGTCACGGTGAGCTGCTCGACGGCGGGCGTGGCGGCGGCCGGGGTCGGGGTGAGCGAGTTCGGCCGCACGGTGACCAGCGGCAGGCCCCGGGTGACCTTGGACTTGACGATGGTCGAGCCGGCGAACGCGACCTGCGTGGCGGTGCCGTCGGTGGCGAGGGCGACCACGTCGGTCAGGATGCCGTTGTCCAGCTTGACGGCCAGCCGGGCGGCGATCTCCTTGCCCTCCTGGGCGGAGGCGAGCAGCACGGCGGCCGGCTGCACCCGCTTGACCAGCTCGGCCAGCACGGTGGCCTTCGGGGCCACCAGGTAGCCGTCGATCTCCTCGCTCTCGGCGGCGTAGATCTTCTCCGCGCCGTACTCGCCCAGCTTCGCGCTCAGCGCCTCGGCCGCGCCGGGGCCGCCGAGCACGACGGCGCTGGGCGTGCCCAGCTCGCGGGCGAGGGTGAGCATCTCCAGGGTGACCTTCTTGACGCCGAACTCGCGGGTGGCTTCGACGACGACGAGAACCTCAGACATGTCCGGACCCCTCACACGAACTTCTCGGTGGCGAGGAACTCGACCAGCTGCGCGCCGCCGGTGCCCTCGTCGGTGACCTTCGCGCCGCCGGAGCGCGGCGGGCGCTTGCTGTGCTCCAGCACGGCGCTGGTCGCGCCGTCGAGGCCCACCTCGGCCGGGGCGACCCCGAGGTCGGCCAGGGAGAGGGTCCGCACCGGCTTCTTCTTGGCGGCCATGATGCCCTTGAACGACGGGTAGCGCGGCTCGTTGATGGTGTCCCACACCGAGACCACGGCCGGGGTCGAGGCGGTGACCACCTCGTAGCCCTCCTCGGTCTGCCGCTCCACGGTCAGGGTGGACCCGTCGACGGTGAGCTTGCGCGCGCCGGTCAGCGCGGCGACGCCGAGGCGCTCGGCGATCATGTGCGGCATGACCTGGACCCGGCCGTCGGTCGACTCGGCGCCGCAGATCACCAGGTCGGCGGCGAGTTGGCCGAGGGCGGCGGCGAGCACCTTCGAGGTGGCCACGGCGCAGGACCCGTGCAGGGCGTCGTCGACGACGTGCACGGCGGCGTCCGGCCCCATGGACAGCGCCTTGCGGATCGACTCGGTCGCCCGGTCCGGACCCATGGTCAGGACGGTCACCTCGCCGCCGTGCGCCTCCTTGATCTTCAACGCCTCCTCGATGGCGTACTCGTCCATCTCGTTGATGACGTTGCTCGCCGAGCCGCGGTCGACGGTGTTGTCGTCAGGACGCAGGTTGCGGTCCGCGCCCGAGTCGGGCACCTGCTTGACGAGTACGACGATGTTCATCGCGCTTCGACGACCCCTCCTGTTGGTGTGGCGATCGCTCGCCAGGTCACGGGCGCAGCCTCCCGCGTGACTTAACGATCGGTCAACCGCGGGCTGCTGTGCACTTGCCCACGAGCCAATGTTACCCACAAGTAGCATCGGCTCCCGGAGGCCCCAGGGTGACACAGCTCACCGCGCACCCCGACCCCGGGGCGCGGGCTCAGGCGGGCTCGGCCAGCGCGCCCCGGATCCGGTCGATCACTGCGGCCTCGGCCGGCGTCACCCCCCGGTGCGCCCTTGCCACCCGGTCGGCGGCGGCCAGCACCAGCGACCGGTACGCCGCCACGTCCCCCGGCGACTTCGCACGCAGGATCTCCACCGCCCGGCGCAGCGCCGGCAGCACCACCGACTCGACCTCCAGGGCCGAGTCCCGGGGCAGATTCGGCAGCGGACCCGTAGTCAGCGCCTCCTTCACCGGGCCGCTCGCCCCCGCCATCACCCCGGACGCGGCGAAGCTCTCCCGCAGCATCGCGAACATGCCCGGGTCGGCGTTCGACACCAGGAAGACCGCGCCGAACGCGCCCGTCTTCAGGGTGAGTCGTTCCTCGTCCGTCAGCGGCTGCTCCATGGTCACGGAGTGTAAACGTAGGGCGTGGTGGTGGTGATCGGGACGAGACCCAACCGCTCCAGGATCGGCCGGCTGTCCTCGGAGGCGTCCACCTGGAGCAGGGTCCGGCCCCGCTGGGCGGCCAGCCGCGCCCGGTAGCCGACCAGCGCCCGGTAGACGCCCCGACGACGCCACTGCTCCAGCGTCGAGCCGCCCCACAGCGTCGCGAAGCCGGTGCCCGCGACATAGCGCACCCAGCCGGCACTGACCACGGTCTCCCCCGCCTCGGCGACCACCACCGTGATCGACTGCGGATCGGCGGCGATCTCCTTCTCCAGCCCGTCGGCGAGGTGGCCCCGGCTGTCGCCCCAGACCTCCTCCTCCATGGCCACGATCCGGTCCAGGTCGGCGCGGGCGGTGACCTCACGCAGGCGTACCCCGTCGGGGAGCACCGGGAGCGTCGCCGCCAGCGGCGCGACCGGGCCGATCACGACGGTCTCCCGCTCCTCCGGCACGAACCCGGCGGCCCGCAGCCGGTCCGGCAGGTCGGCGGGCTCGTCGTGGCCGTGCAGCTTCCACTCCACCGACTCGCCCCGGGCCCGGAAGAACTCCACCTGGCGGGCGATCAGCTCGTCCAGCGCCGCTCCGGTCAGGCCGCCCAGGTCGCGGTAGCCGAGGAAACCCCCATGGTCCAGGCCGAGGATGCGCACCAGCGGCCCGTCCCGCTCCACGGTCGCCCCGGCCGGCAGCGGGTCCGGCACCCACGCCTTGAGCTGGTTGTCGTAGGCCTCGCGCAGCGTCATCACGTCAAGATCAGTCACCCGGCCAATCTATGCCCCGGACAAAGCGGATAATCGACGTCGTGTGGGAGACGGTACGGCGGTGGTTCGACCCGCGGGAGCTGCGGTCGGTGGGCAGCACGCCCGACTACCGCTTCTCCCTGGCCAACGAGCGGACGTTCCTGGCCTGGCTGCGCACCGGGCTGGCCCTGGTGGCCGGCGGGCTGGCCGCCGCCCAGTTCCTCCCGCCGCTGCCGCTGGTCCACCTGCGCGAGGCGATCGCCGTCGCGCTGCTGCTGCTCGGCGGCACCGTCGCCGTGCGGGCCGTCGACCACTGGGCCCGCACCGAACGGGCCATCCGGCTCGGCGAGGAACTGCCGGCGTCCCGCTTCCCCGCCGTGCTCGCCCTCGCCGTGGGGCTGGGCGCGCTGCTGCTGGTGGTCGCGGTGCTGGCCCGCGCGATCGGCGGCCGGTGACGGTCGGCGACCCGGGGCTGCAACCCGAACGCACCCGGCTCGCCTGGCGGCGCAGCCTGCTCGCGCTCACCGCCGTCACCGTGCTGACCGTCCGGCTGGCGCTCACCGGGGACGCGGCCGGGGCGGTGCTGGCCGGCGCGGCGGTCGCCGGCTGGGCCGTGACCCTGGCCCTGTGCTGGGGCCGGGCCGTCGGGTCCGGCCCGGTCCGCGCCACCTCCCGGACCATGCCGGCGCTCGCCCTCGCCGCCGCGTGGCAGGCCACGCTGGGCGTGCTGCTGGTCCTGCGCGGACTGGGGTGACGGGCTCGGGTAGGCCATGATGGGGAGATGGCCCGCCTGTACGTCCTGCTCTTCCTGGTCCAGATCGCGCTCGCGGTCTGCGCGCTGATCAGCTGCCTCTCCGCCGAGGAGGGGGCGATCCGCGGGCTGCCCCGGATCGCCTGGGTGCTGATCATCCTGTTCTTCCCGCTGGTCGGCCCGATCGCCTGGTTCCTCGCCGGCCGGCAGCGCCCCGTCGCAGGGCCGGGCGCGCCCCGGACGGCCCCCGGCACCCGGGGCGGCCCACGCCGGCCCCTCGCCCCGGACGACGACCCGGAATTCCTCGACTCCCTCGCCGAACGCTCCCGGCGGCAGGACAACGAGCTGTTCCGCCGCTGGGAGGAGGACCTGCGCCGCCGCGAGGACGACCTGCGCCGCCACGAGGGTGACCCGCCCCGGGAGGAGAACCGCCCCGAGGTGTGACCGCGCGGTCGGCGCTCAGGCCAGGTTCGACGAGCGGGGGTACGCGTCCGCCGGGTCGGTGAGCACGTTGACCAGGTACGGCACGCCGGAGGCGAACGCCCGGTCCAGGGCCGGGGCGAGGTCGCCGGCCTTCTCGACCGTCTCGCCCGCTCCGCCGAGGGCCTCGACGACCTTGTCGTAGCGCAGGCCGGGCTGGAGGTCGGCGGCGACGTCGTAGCCGTACATGGCCCGCATCGGGTGCTTCTCCAGGCCCCAGATGCCGTTGTTGCCGACCACGATCACCACGGGCAGCTTCTGGCGCACCAGGGACTCCACGTCCAGCAGCGAGAAGCCGGCCGCGCCGTCGCCCATCAGCACGCAGACCTGCCGGTCCGGGTGGCTGACCCTGGCCCCCATCGCGTAGCCCATGCCGGTGCCGAGGCAGCCGTACGGGCCGGGGTCGAGCCAGGTGCCGGGCTGCGCGGGCTCCAGGTATTTCCCGGCGTACGAGACGAAGTCGCCGCCGTCGCCGATGGTGATGGCGTCGGGGGCGAGCGCCCGGCGCAGTTCGCCGTAGACGCGGGCCGGGCGGATCGGGTCGGTCTCGGCGGCCATCTCCTCGGCGTCGCGGGCCTTCGCGGCGTCCTCGGCGACGCGCAGCTGCGCGACCCAGTCGTCGTGGTCGGCCCGGTCGCCGGGGTGCTCGGCGAACGCGGTGAGGATCAGCCGCAGGTCACCGGCGGGCGACGCGGCCGGGGTGACGTGGCCGGCGCGCTGGCTGGGCGCGTCCACCACGTGCACCACCCGGGCGTCGCCGAAGGCGCCGAAGGCGAGCCGGAAGTCCAGCGGGGTGCCGACCACGACGACGACGTCGGCGTTGCGCAGGGCGAGCCGGCGGGCCTTGGCGAAGGCCAGCGGGTGGGCCGGGGGCAACGCGCCGCGCCCCATCCCGTTGGTGAACACGGGCACCCGCAGCGCCTCGGCGGCGGCGCGCAGTGCGGCGACGGCGTCCCCGGCGTACACGTCGGAACCGGCGATGATCACCGGGCGGCTGGCGGCGGCGATCAGCCCGGCGGCCCGCGCCACCTCCTCCGGGTCGGCCTCGATCGGGGCGGGCGCGACCGCCTCGGGCAGCTCGGCGTCGCCGACGGAGAAGAGGGCCTCCAGCGGGAAGTCGAGGAAGACCGGGCCCCGGTGCGGGGCGAACGCGGTGGTCAGCGCGGCGCTGACCGCGCGCGGGATGTCGTCGGCGCCGAACACCGTCTCGGCGTGCTTGGTGACGGGGGCGACCAGCGGCAGGTGGTCCATCTCCTGGAGGCTGCCGGAGCCCCAGCGGAACTGTGGGGCCCGCCCCCCGAGCACCAGCACCGGCGAGGCGTTGAAGAAGGCGCTGGTCAGACCGGATACGCCGTTGGTGACGCCGGGGCCGGCGGTGAGCACGGCGAGGCCGGGGCGGCGGTTGAGCTTGGCCACCGCCTCGGCCGCGAACACCGCCGACTGCTCGTGCCGCACGTCGTAGAGCGGGAAGCCGGCGGAGTGCGCCGCGTCGTAGAGCGGGAAGACGTGCCCGCCGGAGAGCGTGAACATCTCGCGTACGCCGTGTGCGCGCAGCGCCGCGAGCGCCAGCTGTCCGCCGTGACCTTCGACCCGCTCCGTCATCGTCGCTCCCTCCGCCGTGGCCGGAGTCACACGTTACTGGCCGGTAGGCTGAATGTGAACCACGCTCGGCTCAGCGGCCGGTGAAGTCCGGCTTGCGCTTCTCGACGAAAGCGGCCATGCCCTCGCGCCGGTCGTCGGTGGCGAACAGCGCCGCGAAGAGCTGGGTCTCCCAGGCCAGGCCCGAGGTGAGGTCCATGTCCAGGCCGGCGTCGACCGCGAGCTTCGCCGCCCGCAGCGCCTGCACCGGCCCGGTCAGGTACGGGGTGACCAGCTCGACCGCGGCGGCGTACACGTCGGCGGCCGGCACGACCCGGTCGACCAGGCCGATCCGCAGCGCCTCCTGGGCGTCCACCATCCGGCCCGACATGACCAGGTCCTTCGCGCGGGCCGGGCCGACGAGCCGGGCCAGCCGCTGGGTGCCGCCCGCGCCGGGGATGACGCCGAGCTTGATCTCCGGCTGGCCGAGCTTCGCGTCGTCGGCCACCACCCGCCAGTCGCACGCGAGCGCCAACTCGCAGCCGCCGCCGAGGGCGTACCCGGTGATCGCGGCGACCACCGGCTTGGGGATCCGGGCGAACGCACCGAGCGCGCTGGACAGGCCCGCCGCCCGCTCCGCCATGTCCACGTAGGACATGACGGCCATCTCCTTGATGTCCGCGCCCGCCGCGAAGACCCTCTCGCCGCCGTACACGATGACGGCGCGGACCCCGGGGTCGACGGTGGCCTCCGCCGCGGCGGCGCGCAGCTCCTCCTGGACCTGCTTGTTCAGCGCGTTCATCGGCGGCCGGTCCAACCGGATGGTGCCGATGCCGTCCTTGGTCTCCAGCCGCACGAACTCGCTCACGCTGCCCTCACTTCCTCGTCGAAGTCGCGTGCCAACCTTACGGCCCGGATCGTTGGGGCAGATAGTCTGATGTCTGTCCCGTCTCCCCGGAGCCCGCCATGGTCACGTACTACGACGACAGGTCGGTGCAGGTCACCTCCACCGCCGTGCGGGTGGACGGCCGGACGTACCCGCTGGCCGAGATCAGCATGGTCTGGCACCTGCGCGGCAGCCGGTCCTGGCGGGTGCTCGCCGGCCGGGGCGCGATCGGCGCCGCGCTCGCCGGCCCGCTGGTCGCCGCCGCGCTGGGGGTGGCGCTCGCGCTCTGGCTGCACCGCTCGCTGACCGTCACGATCGCCATCGTGGGGGCCTCCGTGCTGGTCGGGCTCGCCGTCGGGCCCGTCGCCGACTTCCTCTTCGAGCACCTGGACCGCTCGTACGCCCGGGGCAGCCGCCAGTTGGAGCTGTGGGTTCGTTGGCGCGGCCAGCCGGTGCGGCTGGTGTGCACGGGCGACGCGCTGCGCTTCGGGCAGATCTACCGGGCCGTGCAGCGGGCGGTGGAGGCCAGCCAACCTCCCCGGCGCCCCTCGGCAGCCCTCGGGCAGTGACCCTCGCGTCCCCTCGGGGCGTGAGCGGCGCTGTCCGTCGCCTAGGGAGCTGCCCGCACGGACGGGGCGGGCGCACGGACGGGGCAGCTCCACAAGGGCCCGCGCGCATGAAGTGAACCCCGCCCCCGGCGGCGGGAAGAGGAGATTGTCTCGTACGCGGAGGCGTCGAACGGCGACCGTCGGTTAAGCTTGGTGATGGCCATCTATTACCGGGACGACGCGGTGCAGGTGACCTCCGAGTCGATCCAGGTGGGCGTCCACGCCATCCCGATCGCCGACGTGACGTACGTCTGGCACGCGCGCGGGCGGACCACCCTCGCCGTGCGCGGTCGGGTGATCGGCCGGGGCGTGCTGGTGCTCCTGCTGTCGCTGCCACCGCTGGTCGCGCTGGTCTGCGTGGTGTCGCTCACCTGGTCGGCGCAGGACCGGGGCAACTGGACGCTGGCCCTGATCATCCTCGCCGCCTGCGCGGTCGGCGCGCTGGCCCTGCTCCCGTTCCTGGAGGTGCCGCTCGGCTGGCTGGACCGCTCGTACGAGCGGGGCAACCGGGTCAACGAGCTGTGGGTGCAGCACCACGGCCGCGAGGTGATGCTGCTGAGCACGCCGGACGCGCTGCGGTTCGGGCAGATCTACCGGGCCGTGCAGCGGGCCGTGGAGCAGCAGGGCGACCGGGGCTGACCCGAGCTGACCGGAGGGCCGGGCCGGCGGGTGAGTCAGGCCGGCGGGGCATAGAGCTGGTCGATCTCGGCCCGGCTGGGCAGGGCCACGGACGCGCCGAGCCGGCGTACGCAGGCCGCGCCGGCCGCCGCCGCCCAGTGCACCGCCGCCCGCAGGTCTCGCCCCTCGCCCCAGGCCACCGCGAGCGCGGCCGTGAACGCGTCCCCGGCGGCGGTCGAGTCGACCACGTCGACCTGCACCGCCGGGACGTGCACCGGCGCGGCGTCGCGCTCGACGTACCGGGCGCCCTGGCCGCCGAGGGTCAGCACCGCGCGGGGCACGAGCGCGAGCAGCGCCCCGGGGTCGTCCCGCCCGGCCCCGGTGAGCGTCCGCGCCTCGTTCTCGTTGACCACCAGCAGGTCCACGGCGTCGAGCAGTTCCGCCGGCACGTGCCGCGCCGGCGCGGCGTTGAGGATCACCCGGGTGCCGGCGGCGCGGGCGGCCACCGCCGCCTCGGTCACCGTCGCCACCGGGATCTCCAGCTGGGCGACCAGGACGTCCGCCTCGCGTACGGCGGCCAGCTCGCCCCCGGTGAGGCCGGTGAACGCGGCGTTCGCGCCGGGGGTGACCAGGATCGCGTTCTCGCCGTCGGCGCTGACCATCACCAGGGCGACGCCGGACGCCCCATATACCACCCGGAGGTGACCGGTGTCGACGCCGGCCGCCGTGATCCGGGCCCGCAGGGTCACCCCGAACGCGTCGGAGCCGATCGCGCCGAGAAAGGCGCAGGACGCGCCGGCCCGCGTGGCGGCGATCGCCTGGTTGGCCCCCTTCCCGCCGGGGACCATGACGAAGTCGCTGCCGAGCACCGTCTCGCCGGGGCGGGGCAGGGCCCCGGCGGTGGCCACCAGGTCCATGTTGGCGCTGCCCACGACGACGACGCGCGGCTGCCGCACAGTTGCCTCCCTTGCTCCGGTCTCTCCTGACCCGGCCTCAGGCGGCGCGGGCCGTCCAGCGGTCGCCGTAGCGCTCGACCGTCAGCGGCAGGCCGAAGGTCTTGGAGAGATTGTCGGCGGTGAGGGCGTCGCCGAGCAGCCCCTGGGCCACCACCGCGCCCTCGCGCAGCAGCAGCGCGTGGGTGAAGCCGGGCGGGATCTCCTCGACGTGGTGGGTGACCAGGACCAGGGCCGGGGCGTCCGGGTCGTGCGCCAGCTCGGCCAGCCGGGCCACCAGGTCCTCGCGCCCGCCCAGGTCGAGCCCGGCGGCGGGCTCGTCGAGCAGCAGCAGCTCGGGGTCGGTCATCAGCGCGCGGGCGATCTGCACCCGCTTGCGCTCCCCCTCGGACAGCGTGCCGTAGGCCCGGTCGGCGAGGTGCCCGACGCCGAGCTGACCGAGCAGGGCGCGGGCCCGGGCCTCGTCGCTGGGGTCGTAGCTCTCCCGCCAGCGCCCGACGACCGCCCAGGCGGCGGTGACCACCACGTCGGTCACCCGCTCCTCGGCGGGCAACTGCCCGGCGAGGGCTGCGGTGGACAGGCCGATGCGCATCCGCAGCTCGTTGACATCGGTGCGGCCGATGCGCTCGCCGAGCACGTGGGCGACGCCGGTGGTCGGGTGCAGCCGGCCGGCGGCCAGGCTCAGCAGCGTCGTCTTCCCGGCTCCGTTGGGGCCCAGCACGACCCAGCGTTCGTCCAGCTCGACCCGCCAGTCCACGTCGTGCAGCAGCGCGGTGCCGGACCGGCGTACGCCGACACCGTCGAGGCTGACCACCAGATCCGCGTCCACGGGGGTGGCGGCGGGGGCGGCGCCGGGGGCGCCGGGGATCAGGTCACCAGTCACCCGCCCATCCAACCACGCACCGCCGTACCGCCCCCCACGGGCGGCGTCCACACCCTAGGGTTGGGCGCCGTGTCGTTGGTCACCGCACGGGGGAGGACACGGATGCCGCACCGGGAGCACGTCGGATGAGCGCGGTCATCGAGATCGAGGTGCTGCGCAAGACGTTCCACGGCCCGTACCGGAGCCGGCACGTCGCCGTCGACGGCTTCGACCTGCTGGTGGGGCGGGGCGAGGTCCACGGCTTCCTCGGGCCGAACGGCTCGGGCAAGACCACCACGCTGCGCGCCCTGCTCGGCCTGGTCCGCGCCGACTCCGGCCGGATGCGGCTGTTCGGCGAGGACCTCCCGCGCGCGCAGGCTCGGGTGGCCGCCCGGGTCGGCGCGATCGTGGAGACCCCGCAGTTCTTCGGCAACTTCACCGGGCACCGCACGCTGCGGCTGCTCGCCCTGGCCGGCGGGGTGCCGACCCGGCGGGTCGACGAGGCGCTGGCGCAGGTGGGGCTGCTCGACCGGGGCGAGGACGAGGTGCGGGGCTACTCGCTGGGCATGCGGCAGCGGCTCGCGGTGGCCTCGGCGCTGCTCAAGGAGCCGGAGCTGCTGATCCTCGACGAGCCGGCGAACGGGCTGGACCCGGCGGGCATCCGGGAGATGCGGGACCTGATGCGGTCGCTGGCCGCCTCGGGGGTGACGGTCCTGCTGTCCAGCCACATCCTCGGGGAGATCCAGCTGATCTGCGACCACGTGACGATCGTGGCGGCGGGGCGGCGGGTGGCCGCCGGCCCGGTGGCGGAGGTGCTGGCCGGCCACGACCAGCACGAGTGGCTGGTCCGCGTGCCGGAGCCCGACCGGGCGGCGGAGCTGCTGCGCGCCGCCGGGCTGGCGGCCGACGAGCGCCCCGACCACCTGCTGGTCGGCGGGGTGTCCGACGCCGGCGAGGTCAGTCGGCTGCTCGGCGAGCAGGGGCTGTGGGTACGCGAGCTGGCGCCGCTGCGGCCGGACCTGGAGAGCGTCTTCCTGGAGCTGACCGACGGCGGCGCGCGGGACGGGGAGGCGGGGGAATGAACCTGGTCCGGGCCGAGTGGGAGCGGCTGGCCGCGCGCCGCTTCGTGCGACTCATGCTGGTGCTGCTGGTGCTGGCGTTCGCGGTCACGGCGGTGACCACACTGGCGGGTTCGCACCGGCCGTCGCCGGACGAGATCGTCGCGGCGCAGCAGACCGCCGCCGAGCAGCGGCAGGCGCTGGAGGACACGTTCCAGCAGTGCCTGGCGGCCGTACGCGGGACGCTGCCGCCGGAGGCGGCCGAGGAGTACCCGCCGGACTGCTCGGCGTTCGACCCGGGCCAGCGGGACCGACTGCCGGTGGCCGCCGACCACCTCCAGGGGGTGTTCACCTTCGCCGACCAGGCCCGGCCGCTGCTCTACTTCCTCGTCGCGTTCCTGGTGCTGTTCGGGTTCCTGGTGGGCGCCTCGTACATCGGGGCGGACCTGTCCACCGGCGGGGTGGTGAACCTGCTGATCTGGCGGCCCCGGCGGCTCGCCGTGCTCGGCGCGAAGCTGGGCACCCTGCTGGGGGCGCTGACGCTGCTGTCGGCGCTGGCCTCGGCGGCGTACCTGGGCGCGTTCTGGCTGATCGGGCAGGGCGCCGGGCTGCCCGGGGCGACGGGCGGTGAGTTCTGGCCGTCGCTGGGGCTGATCTGGCTGCGCGGGTTGGTGCTGGTGCTGCTCGCCTCGGCGGCCGGCTTCGCCCTCGCCACGCTGGGCCGGCGGACGGCGGCGGCGCTCGGCGCGGTGACCGCGTACGCGGTGGTGTGGGAGCTGGGCCTGCGGGTGGTGGTGGAGGTGGTGGGGCTGCCGCGCGGCGAGGACTGGATGCTCTCCACGTATCTCGACGCCTGGCTGACGGGGCAGGCCCGGCTCTCCGACGCCACCGCCTGCCGGGGGGTGAGCGGCTACTGCGACGCCAGCTACGAGGTCGGCTGGGGGTTCGCCCTGGTGGTGCTGCTGACGCTCGTCGGCGCGCTGACGGCGGCGGCGTTCGGCGCGTTCCGCCGCCGCGACCTCGTCTGAGCCACCCGCCAGGCGCGGCAACGCCTTGCAGCACCCATGGCAGTGGTGAAGAATTCCTTCACATGAACCGCGCGGGGTCAGCCAACGGTGCTGCCGAACACCTCGTCGCGCACCGCGTCCAGGGCGGTGCGCAGGGCCCCGTGCAGGATCGGCTCCTCGGTCAGCCCGGTCGGCACCACCCGGGGGCGGACCAGGGTGATGGCGGCCACCTCGTGCTGCACCCGCTCGGCCAGCGCCGCGCCGCCGGCCTGGCCGACCTCGCCCGCGAGCACCACCAGCGGCGGGTCGAGCACCACGCAGGTGCTCGCCACGCCCAGGGCCAGCCGGCGGGCCAACTCGTCGAGCAGCGGGCCCCCGGCGGTGCCGGCGGCGATCGCCGCGCGCACCGCGTCCGCCGCCGAATCGGCCGGCAGCCCGTGCTCCCGGGCCACCGCGAGCACCGCGTCCGCCCCGGCGAGCTGCTGGAAGGCCGGCTTGGCCCGGCGCGACACGTCGCGCGGGATGGGCACGCCGGGCACCGGCAGGTAGCCGATCTCGCCGGCCGCGCCGCTGCTGCCGTGGTGCAGCCGGCCGCCGAGCATGATCGCCAGGCCGACGCCCGCACCGACCCAGACCAGCACGAAGTCGCGGTTCTCCCGGGCCGCCCCCGACTGCGCCTCGGCCACGGCGGCCAGGTTGACGTCGTTCTCGAAGACCACCGGGGTTGCCAGGTCCTCCCGCAGCGCGGCGAGCAGGCCCCGGTGCCAGCGCGGCAGGTCGAACGCGAACGTGATGTCGCCGCTGGCCGGGTCGACCAGGCCGGGGGTGCCCAGCACCACCCGGCGCACGCTGGACAGCTTAGCGCCGGCGCCGCTCGCGGCCTGGACGACGGCGTTGTGCACCACCCCGACCGGGTCGTCGGTGTCCCGGGTGGACTGCTCCACCCGGGACACGACCGCGCCGGTGATGTCCGCGCAGGCGGCCACCACCCGCTCGGCGCCGACGTCCACCCCGACCACGTACGCCGAGCCCGGCCGGACGGCGTAGAGCTGGGCGTTCGGGCCCCGCCCGCCGGCCTGCTCGCCGACCCGGGCGACCAGGCCGCGCTCCTCCAGCCGCTCGACGAGCTGGGAGGCGGTGACCTTGGACAGGCCGGTCAGCTCGCCGAGCCGGGCCCGGGTCAGCGGCCCCTGCTCCAGTAGCAGCTCCAGCGCCGCGCGGTCGTTGAGCGCCCGCAACAGGCGGGGGGTGCCGGGCAGCCGGGTCGCACTCATGCCACGTCCTCTATTTTTCGTAAACTTTGCTAACCAAACCGACACGCGGGTGACCGTAGCGTAACGGCCACCCCGAACCGGGGTACTCGGACGACCCGGCACCAGCCGACGCCTCCGGTACGACGCTCGTGCCCGGCCGGGCACGACAGAGGGGAGACCTCCGTGGGGACCGATCCTGGACTTCGCCGGCTCGCGCTGGGCACGCTGCTCGCCGCGTACCCGGGGCCGGTCCCGCCGGACTGGGCCGTCGACCTCGTCGCCGAGGGGCTGGCCGGGCACACCCTGTTCGGCACGAACGTGCACGACCCGGCCCAGGTGGCGGCCAGCACCGCCGCGCTGCGCGCCGCCCGCGCCGAGGTGCTGATCGCGATCGACGAGGAGGGCGGGGACGTGACCCGCCTCGCCCATGCCACCGGCAGCCCGTACCCGGGCAACGCCGCCCTCGGCGCGGTCGACGACCCGGCGCTGACCGAGCGGGTGTACGCGGCGATCGGCGCCGAGCTGGCCGCCCTGGGGATCACCGTCGACCTCGCCCCGACCGTGGACGTGAACACCGCCGACGAGAACCCCGTGATCGGCACCCGCTCCTTCGGCGCGGACCCGACCCGGGTGGCCGCCCACTCGGCCGCCGCCGTCGCCGGCCTCCAGTCGACCGGCGTCGCCGCCTGCGCCAAGCACTTCCCCGGCCACGGCGCGACGGTCGCCGACAGCCACCACGAGCTGCCCACCGTGGAGGCGTCCCCGGCGGTGCTGCGCGAGCGCGACCTGCCCCCGTTCGCGGCGGCCGTCGACGCCGGGGTCCTGTCGATCATGACCGCGCACATCCGGGTGCCCGCGCTGACCGGCGACGGCCCGGCCACCTTCAGCCGTACGGTCCTGGTCGACCTGCTCCGCCGCGAGCTGGGCTTCACCGGGGCGGTGATCACCGACGCGCTGGAGATGAAGGGCGCGGCGCTGGCCGCCGGCGGCGTCGGCCCGGCCGCCGTCCTGGCGCTCGCCGCCGGGGCGGACCTGCTCTGCATCGGCGCGCGGGTCGACGCCGGCCTGGTCGGGCGGGTCGCCGCCGAGATCGTCGCCGCGCTCGGCGACGGCCGGCTGGACCGGGCCCGCGTCGAGCAGGCCGCGGGCCGCGCCGCCGCGCTCGCCGCCGCGACCCAAGCCGCCGGCGCGCCGACCCCCGCCCCCACCGACCTGGGGTACGCCGTCGCGCGGCGCGCCGTCCGCGTGGAGGGCGACGTCGCCGGGCTGGGGCGCCCCCTCGTCGTGCAGCTGCACGCCGCGACCACGATCGCGCAGGGGCGGGTGCCGTGGGGCCTCGGCCCGCACCTGACCGAGCTGGAGGAGATCCGGGTGGTGGCCGCCGAGGCGGACGCGGCGACGCTGCGCGCCCTCGCCGGGGACCGGCCGATCGTGCTGGTCGGCCGGCACCTGCACCGGCTGCCGGGCGGCGCGGGGCTGGTCGACGCGCTGGCCGCCGCGCACCCGGTGGTCGTGGTCGAGATGGGCTGGCCGGGGCGGTGGCGGCCGGCGGACGTGCGCGCGTTCGTCACCACGTACGGCGCCAGCCACGCCAACGGCCGCGCGGCGGCCCAGGCCCTCGGCCTGACCGTCTGACCCGAACACCGCCACCGGCCCGGGACGGGGCCGCGATCGGTCGACCCATCTTGAACGCGTTCAAGTTCTGCCCTACAGTAGGGACGACCCGATTTTGAACGTGTTCAAGGAAGGTGCCGGGATGGACGTCAAGGTCTGGATGTACCTGGTCTACCTCGCGGTCAGCATCGGCCTGACCATCTGGGTGGCGCGGTCGCTGTCCCGCAACGGGCTGGTGTTCCTGGAGGAGGTCTTCGCCGACGAGCGGCTGGCCCACGCCGTGAACAGCCTCCTCGTCGTCGGCTTCTACCTGCTCAACCTCGGCTACGTCACGGTGGCTATGCGGCACCGCGACCCGGTCACCGGCACCAGCCAGGCGATGGAGGAGCTGTCCCTGAAGGTGGGGCTGGTGCTGCTGGTGCTCGGCGCGCTGCACTTCTTCAACGTGTTCGCGCTCGGCCGCTACCGCCGGGGCCGGCTGCGTCAGCTCGCCACCCACCCCCCGGTGGCACCCGTCGGCCGGCTCGCCCCGCCGCCCGCCCAGCCCGCCCCGCACGGCCTCCACCCCGTCCCGCACCCCACCGCCCCGTACCCCACCACGCCCCCGGCCGCCCCGCACGGCGGCGCGACCGGCGCCGGCCCGGTTCCGCCGGCCCGATGAGCCAACCGCTCCCCGTCCCGGCGGGCGGGACCGATCCCACCGCACACGGGGGCGGTGGGATCGGCGCCCTCACCGTCCTCTACGACGCGCACTGCCCGCTGTGTCGGGCCGCCCGGCGCTGGCTGGCCACGCGCGCCCAGCTCGTACCCCTGGAGTTCGTGCCGGCCGGGTCGGTCGAGGCCCGGCGGCGCTTCCCGGGCCTCGACCACGACGCCACGCTGCGCGACCTGACCGTGGTGGCCGACACCGGGGAGGTGTACGCGGGCGACGGGGCCTGGTTCGCCTGCCTGTGGGCGCTGGCGGACCACCGGGCCACGGCCGAGCGGCTGGCCCGGCCGCACCTGATGCCGCTGGCCCGGCGGGTGGTGGCCACCGCCTCGTCGGTGCGCGGGCTGATCCGCGAGCCGTGGGACGGATCGACCGGCCCCGACCCGGGATACGGTGAGGACGATGACCGAGCAGACTGCGCCGACGACCGCTGCGGGCGAGGCGGCGACCGTCCGGGGTGAGCAGACCCGGCGGCTGATCCTGGACACCGCGCTGCGGATGTTCCGGGAACGCGGCTACGCCCGCACCACCATGCGGGCCATCGCCCAGGAGGCGGGCGTCGCGGTCGGCAACGCGTACTACTACTTCGGCTCCAAGGACCACCTGATCCAGGAGTTCTACGCGGGCACGCAGCTGGAGCACCGGGCCGCCGCGGCGGCGGTGCTGGCGCGGGAGACCGGGTTCGGGGAAAGGCTGACCGGAGTGCTGCACGCCGGCATCGACGTGCTCGGCCCGTACCACGAATTCGCCGCGACGTTCTTCAAGACCGCGGCCGAGCCGACGTCGCCGCTGAGCCCGTTCTCCGCCGAGTCCGCCGGCCCCCGGCAGGCGTCCGTCGCGCTGTTCCGCGAGGTCCTCGACGGCTCGACCGCGAAGGTCGACCCCGAGCTGCGCCCGGAGCTGCCCGAGCTGCTCTGGCTGGCATACCTGGGGGTGGTCCTGTACTGGGTGCACGACCGCTCGCCGGGGCAGGCGAAGACCCGGCAGCTCATCGACGGCGCGGTGCCGCTGGTCGACCGCCTCGTCGGCCTGTCCCGGCTGCGGGTGCTGCGGCCGGCGACCCGCCAGGCGATCGCCCTGATCCGCACGCTGCGTCACTGAACCTCAGGCGGCTGGTTTCGCTTATCCGCAGGTCAAGTCCGCTAGACGACACCGCCGACCCGCCGGCTCCCCCTTGCCCACCTCGATTCCGATACGTAGCGTCATGAGCGGGACGGCGGCGGGTGGTGAGCGACCGACCGCCCCACGGGGAGGACCTGGGGGGAGGCCGCGCGGACCGTGGATCCGGCCCGGGATCCACGGTCCGCGTCCTACCGTCACAACTTGCCACCTTTTATGGATAGCTGTCGTTGATTCGACAGCTTTTCGGTATCGACGTGAGAGCTGACCTTTGGCATGCTTTGCACTATTGGCGCTCTCTGATCCATCGGTTTCCGAGCCTTCCCATCGCAGGAGCCCGCTGCTTCCCGGCGGGCGGATGGAAGAGCGCCCCCGGCCCGCCAGGCTTTGGCTTCGTCCTGTCCACCTGCGGGTCCGTCCCGTCCGGCAAGACAGACCGAAGGGAGCCATCGTGCGTCACGTCCGCAGGGTTCTTGCACTCGTCCTGTCCACGGTGACCATGAGCGGCGCATTCGTTGTCGCCCTCGCGTCACCCTCGCAGGCCGCCGTGTCCTGTTCCGGGACCATCAGCTACAGCGAGAGCTACGGTCCCGGCGAGTTGACGATTTTCTACAACACCTCCAACGGCGGCACGAACAGCGCGTGCTTCTACCACAAGGGCGCGGCATACGGCGTCGCCGCACCGACCTCCGTACGCGCGTACCGATGCACGCAGCAGTCCGGCGAGGGGCAGCCGTGCACGGTCGCGGCCAGCTCCAGTGAGGACCTCGGCAACTACGCCTACTATGCGGGGCCGCGAGGTGTCACCGGCACCGCGAACTACTGCGTCGCCGCGGTCGGCTACATCGACTGGCAGGGTTACCGCTACACGATCAGCAGCGGGCGACAGGGCTGCTGACCGGGCTGGGGTCCCACTGACCGGTGACCCGGGTCGGGGCTGGGGACGCCCGCCTACGGCGGATAGACCCCGTACGACCGCCAGCCCCGGTCCGGGAAGCCGGCGGCCTCCGCCACCCGCGCCGACGCGCCGTTGGCCGGGTCGTGCCGGTACGTCGGCACAGCGCCCTCGTCGAGGACCCGCCGGGCGGCCTGGGCCACCAGCCGGCGGGCCAGCCCCCGGCCCCGGGCGGCCCGCACGGTGCCGACGGCCAGCTCGTGGCCGTGGGCGTCGTGCCGCTTGATCGCCACGCCGGCCAGGTACCGCCCGTCGGCCTCCCGCACCACCAGCACCTCGCGGTCGAACAACCCCAGCCACCGGGGCAGCCCCGGCTCGGTCGGCGCGACCCACTCCCCGACCGCCGGCAGCGGGGCCGGGGCCAGGGTCCACCGGAACACGTCGTCGTTTGGCACCCACCGGGGGTGGGCGACGGCGGCAGGCAGGCCGGCGAGCAGCCGCCGCTGCGACCGGGCGGCGAGGGCCCGCACCTCCGCCACGTGCCGGGGCGCGACCGAGAGCACCGTGCCGCGCCCGTCGCCCACCGCGATCGCCGGGCGGAGCCGGCCGTCCCAGGCGGGCAGGTCACGCCGGTACGAGCCGACCACGTGCAGCCCGGGGCCCGGCGGCCACTGCCCGAGCCAGCTCACCAGGTGCAGGTACAACCGCCGGTCGCCCACCGGTCGCCTCCCTCCGCCGCGCCCGCCGGGGGGCGCCGACATGATCACGGTACGCCGCCGGGCCGGCGATCGTGCGCCGGCCGGTCGAGGTCCGGGACGGCGGGAACCGGAGGCACCGCGACCACGTCATATCTATTTCCATACATGTACAAATTTCTCTGGGACGGTATGGTCATGCCGAATCTGCCTGAGGACCGACACGAGCAGGACGCCGAGCGGCGCTGGCGGGTGGCGCGGGGATGGTTCCTTGCCCAGCCGGCGTACCGGGAGGCTCGCAACGTGCGCGGCGTGCAGCCGGCGCTGTCCTGGGCGGAGCTGAACCGGCTGCCCGCCGGCGTCTCCACCCGGCGCGGCCTCACGGCCCGCTGACGGCCGAACGCGCGTCCGGTGGCGGGTGCCGTCCCCGGGGCGACCGGGTCGGGCGGGCCACGAGGGCCCGGGCTCAGAGCAGCAGGGCTGCTCAGAGCAGGGCTCAGAGCTGCGCGGCGATGGCCTTCGCGCTGTCCACGTCGGGGCCGGGCAGCGGGACGAAGATCGTCCGCCGGTAGTATTCCAGCTCGCGGATGCTCTCCCGGATGTCGGCCAGCGCCCGGTGGGCCAGCCCCTTGCGCGGCTGCCCGAAGTAAACCCGCGGATACCAGCGCCGGCACAGTTCCTTGATGGAGGAAACGTCGATCATCCGGTAGTGCAGGTGCGCGTCGAGGCGCGGCATGTCCCGGGCGATGAATCCCCGGTCGGTGGCGATCGAGTTGCCGCACAGCGGGGCGGAGCGCGGATCCTTCACGTGGCTGCTGACGTAGTCGAGCACCAGGTCCTCGGCCTCGGCGAGGGTCACGGCGGAACGCCGGACCTCCTCGGTCAGCCCGGACTTGCCGTGCATGGTGCGGACGATCTCCGGCATCGCCTCCAGCGCCGCCTCGTCCGCGTGGATCACCACGTCGACCCCGTCGCCGAGCACGTTGAGGTCGGGGTCGGTGACCAGCGCGGCGACCTCGATCAGGGCGTCCCTGCCGAGGTCCAACCCGGTCATCTCACAGTCGATCCAGACGAGGAGATCAGCCACGGGCACAGCCTACGCGCAGCCCACGCCCTCGCGCCTCGGCACCGTACGCCGGATGGGCCGCTAGGGTTTCCCCGTGCCAGCTGAACCGATCGCGCTACCCTCCGTAACCGCCGACGAGCCGGGCGGCCGCCGGGTCCGCCGGCTGGTCACGGTGCTGGCCCTGGCGGCCGTGCTGCCGGCGCTGTACCTGCCGGGCCTGAAGCACGACTTCCTCGACCTCAAGATCTACATGCGGGCGATGGACTGGTGGGTCGCCGGCCACCCGCTCTACGACTACGTGCAGCCGGACCGGGTGCAGGGCGAGCTGTACTTCACCTACCCGCCGGTGAGCGCGCTGCTGCTGCGCCCGTTCGCGCTGCTGCCGCTGGGGCTGACGATCGCGGTCTTCACGATCCTCACCGCGCTCGGCGTGGTGGTGACCACGCGGTGGCTGCTCGCCCCGGTCGTCGCCCGGCACGGCCTGCCCCGGGTGTTCACCCTCACCGTCGGGGTGCTGCTGGTCTTCGCCGTGGAGAGCACCCGGGAGACGATCACCTTCGGCCAGATCAACATGCTGCTGGTCGTGCTGATCCTGGCCGACCTCCTCTTCGCCGTGCCGCAGGGGCGACGCTGGGCGGGCGTGGGCGTCGGGCTGGCCACCGCGCTGAAGCTCTACCCCGGCATCTTCATCGTCTACCTGCTGGCCACCCGGCGGTGGCGGGACGCGGCCGTGGCCTCGGCGACCGCCGCCGGGGCGACCCTGCTCGCGGCGGCCGTGGCCCCGGCGGACTCGTGGCGGTTCTTCACCCACGAGCTGTGGGCGACCGACCGGGTGGGGCGCACCGACTACACCGGCAACCAGTCGCTGTTCGGGCTGCTCAGCCGGCTCACCGCGCCGGCCGAGCCGAGCCGGCTGCTGTGGCTCGCGCTGGCCGCGCTGATCGCCGGGTACGGGCTGTGGCGGGCCGCCCGCGCCGCCCGCGCCGGGGACGCGCTGACCGGCCTGACGCTGACCGGCCTGGTGGGGGCGCTGGTCAGCCCGATCACCTGGACCCACCACATCTACTGGTTCGTGCCGGCGGTGGTGCTGCTCGTCGACGCGGCGCTCGGCACCGACCCGGCCACGCCGGCCGGGACCCGACGGCGACGGTGGCTGACCGGCCTGGCCTTCGGCACCGGCGCGCTGATCACCTACGGGGTGGTGTCGTTCCACGACTGGGGGGTGGCCCCGGTGCCCACCGACTCGCCCGGCGAGTTCCTGGTCCGCAACACGTACGTGCTGCTGAGCCTGCTGCTGGTGGTGGCCCTGCCCGTCGCCCGCCCCGGCCGGAGCGAGAAATCGCACCAACTGGACAGTTCTCCCGAGTAGCGTCGTTAGCGGCTAATCTGACCCATACCTCGGGCATCCCCCGTGGCACCGATCCCCCGGTGCAGGCGGGCCGCCCGGTGGGCCGCACCGGGGGCCCCCCGCGGGGGGGGAAGGTAGGGCCCCCGGTCAAACCCAGAGGGGGTGTGGGCGTGCCAGCGAACCACCCCCCCCCCCCCCCCGGGGCCGGGG